>NZ_NPJL01000020.1:0-782 GCF_002251325.1 Prevotella sp. P4-67 | reverse complement strand
GTGTTCTTACCCAGGGTAGAGGCGCTGCTCGCCTCAACCCTGGGCTATGAAATCGCAACTCCTACAGAGTTGCCAGGGGTGCGTACCATCAACCACAAGCCCCATCCTAACCTTCCCCAAGGGGAAGGAAAAAAGCCCAAAAGATGTCCATATTCCAATCTTTTACAAGGAACGGAGCGCAATCATAACCCCCTAAAGCACAGCGAGAATGAATTCCCACCCCTTGGTGAGGGCTGGGGAGGGGCTTACAATCAGCTGTTTTTTTACCGCCAAAGGCGGACTTTTTTTACGGCCAACGGCCGCTTTTTGAACCGTGGCAGCTGTTGTCGTCATGCAAAGCATGGCGTTGGGGGTGGCGGCGACGACAAGGAGGAAAACTTGTTTTCCGACTGCCGTCACCGACAGCCACAAAAAGGCGAAGCCGACAACAGCCGCCATGGCTTTTTGTGTTTGTATCGTCCACAAATAGAAGCAACTAAGTATAGATTAGCTCCGCGAATGAACCCTTGTCTCCTGCTGTGGATAACGCCTTCGGCTAATCGCAACTCTTACAGAGTAGCTAAGTAGGGTGGTGTTCTTACCCAGGGTAGAGGCGCTGCTCGCCTCAACCCTGGGCTATGAAATCGCAACTCCTACAGAGTTGCCGTAGAGAAGCCCCTGTACCTTCCTGAAAAAAGTTGAATGGATTTTACATTAACCCGACTATAAGTTGATTGTTTTTTTACTTAACCCTAGTCAAGGTTGAATTTATTCTCTTAACCCTATTGAAAGTTGAGTATTGT
>NZ_NPJL01000002.1:0-21170 GCF_002251325.1 Prevotella sp. P4-67 | reverse complement strand
TGAAATCTTGTAAAACAAATCAGTTCAACTAACAGAACTTGTAAAGTAAAACAGAGAACTGAATAAAAGTAGTAAACCTAATTAGTTAATCGCATCCAATTCTGTCAACTAATTTTAGGAATAGTCAATGTATGACCACCACCCGCCGCGAAATATGGGAAAATGTGAAAATCGAGCCTATTTTGATGCGGATTATGTGAAAAATCGCGCCAAAACCGATGCGATTATGTGAAAATACAGCCATTTTCGGGGCGGATTATGTGAAAAACAGTGCCATTTATGATGCGGATAACGTGAAAATCACTATCTTTGCACATGTAATCAATGTTTCGCGATATGGAAAGACTACTCAGAAGAAAGGTGGACAGCTACTTGACGGCCTGGAAGAACAACCCAGACAGAAAGCCGCTTATCATCAAAGGCGCCCGGCAGATTGGCAAGACCCGCTCCATCGAATGGTTTGCCTCGCAGAACTACCAGAGCGTCATTGAAATCAACTTTGTAGAGCAAACGAGGTACAAGGCCATCTTTGACGATGGCTTCGAGGTAGACACCATCCTCAAGAACATCTCTCTGCTCAATCCCGAGCTGAGGTTCATCCCCGGCGCCACCCTGTTCTTCTTTGACGAACTGCAGGCATGCCCCAACTGTGCCACCGCGTTGAAGTTCTTCAAGCTCGACGGCCGCTTCGACGTCATCTGCTCTGGCTCGCTGATGGGTATCAACTACCGTGAGATAGAGTCCAACAGCGTGGGCTACAAGGAAGATTACGAGATGCAATCCATGGATTTCGAGGAATTTCTGTGGGCCAAGGGCTATACCGAGGAATTCGTAGACGACCTGTACCAGCACATGCTTGAGGTCAAGCCCATCAGCAATCTGCAGATGGATATCCTCTTCGGTCTTTTCCGCGACTATGTCACGATAGGCGGCATGCCCGAGGTGGTCAACACCTACATTCAGAACAAGAATTTCAGTGGCACCCTGGGCATACAGAGGCAGTTGCTGAAAGACTATGAGGAAGATATCACCAAGTATGTCGACGGGCTGGACAAGGCAAAGGTCAAGGCCGTCTACAACCATATCTCCACATTTCTGGCCAAGGAGAACAAGCGTTTCCAGATAACCAAGATAGCACGCAATGCACGCAACAGAGACTACGTGGGATGCGTAGAATGGCTGGCTGATGCGGGTGTCATCAACATCTGTTACTGTCTGAACCAGCCGGAACTGCCGCTGAAGGGCAACTATGACCCCAAACTCTACAAGATATACTACAAGGACACCGGGCTGCTTATCGCGTCGCTCGACGAAGAGGCACAGGAGGACTTGAGAGCCAACAAGAACCTCGGCACCTACAAGGGGGCTATCTATGAGAACGCCGTGGGAGACATGCTCGTGAAGCAAGGCTACCGTCTCTATTACTACAGCAACGACAGGCCCGCCCTGGAGATGGACTTCTTTATCAGAGACGCCGACTCGTTGATTCCGGTCGAGGTGAAGGCCAACGACAACGCTACCGCCTCGCTCAACAATCTGCTCAAGGCCGACAAGTACCCCGACGTAAGGTACGGCATCAAGTTGGGGTATAAGAACATAGGATTCAATGGAAGGTTCTACACCTTCCCCTATTTCCTCACGTTTCTGCTCAAGCGGTTTGTGGCAGAGCGAGGCCACCACATCGCGACGGAATAGCCTCCACACCCATGCACCATGACCGCCAACCCGCCCGAGGTCGCTTTCATCCTCATTTCAAGTCACGAAATGGAGGATGCGTGGCGTGATTTACTTCTTGCCAGCCTTGCAATGGTCATTTCATGGTTTGAAACCAACTTTCCGTTAGTCTATGCCCGCTTTCGCTGCATCGGCGGGGGCGGCGCCGTGGTCACAGGGCTGTTGTCGGCATGCGCCTTGCCTGGCAGAGGAGGCTTGGCAGCAGCCGAATTTACTCTGGTGGCAGCAGAGGTCACTCTGGTGGCTGCCGAGGTTACCTTGGTGACTGCCGAGGTTACCTTGGTGGCTGCCGAGGTTACCTTGACAACGACAGGGCGGCGCTCCGACCTTCGGTTACGGGCAGATGATGGTGGCAGAGAGCGTCATTTTTGCCCCATATCTTATAATAAGGTAAAAAAAATGGGCAAATTGTAAAGTTAATTTCGATAATTATGTTTACCTTTGCTATTGCTACCACTCCCGCGCACAGCCAGAGTGTTACGGCATGACTGATTAACTCCAAGGAAAGATGAAACAGATAGTCTTCAACCGCCGCAACGAACTGCTTCGGGTCCCCCTCACCCGTGCCATGTTCTACGAAGCCTTCGGCAATTACTGCTATGGCGTGTTCCCTAACAAGCAGAAAATCATGCTGCCCGTGAGCCTCGGTGAGGTCGAACAGCTGATACGCGTCAAGCCCGAACCCGACCAGCCGGTATTCATCCGCATCGGCAAGCGGTATATCGTCAACACCGAGATGATAGTCCAGGTCAACCTCAGCACCCAGCGACTCATCCTCTCAGACTTCGACCACCCCGACCACTTCGCCCTGCCCATCTCCAAGGAGGCCCTCAAGGAAATCAAGAAACTCTACGAACAGCAAAAGATATGGAAATAGGACAAACCATCACCATAGGCCGCATGGGCCAGCAGCCCATGCACATCGCCGACACCAGCGTGGACCCGCAGCACGCCAAACTGACCCGCACGGGTACCGACACCTACCAGATAGAAGACCTCGACTCTACCCGAGGCACTTTCGTCTTCGGCATGCGCATCAAGCGCAAGACCGTCAAGACCGACACGCCCTTCTTCCTGGGTCAGCACAAGACCTCGGTAAGACAGTTGCTCACCGACCTGTCCACTATTGACCTCGGGCAGATATGGGCCAACTACGAGAACGAAAAGAAGAAGTGGGACCGATATTCCACGATGGTCAACTCCATACGTATGCTCACTCCCATCATCACCATGCTGCTCGCGCAGACCGTGGGCCAGGACTGGATGATATCCATCATCGTGCTGGCGGTGGTCATTGCGATAGCCGTCGTGGCAGGCGAGAAAGTGCTCGAAAAGAAGACTCTCGCCATATCGGCACTCAACGCCTCTATGCAGACCACCTACGTATGCCCCCACTGCCACAAGTTTCTGGGACTTACCCCCTATGAGGTGCTCAAGGCCAACCGCTACTGTCCCGGTTGTGGCGTGCCCCTCAAGTAACATCGCCCGCCCGGGCATCACCCAAACCCTTACCACCATGCGCATCACATCTCTACTCATCGCCATTATGCTCACAGCCCTGGCCACCGAAGCCGGAGCGCAGGGCATCATACGCCCCAAGACATCCACTACCACCAAGCCCACCACCAAGCCGCAGCCCCGTGCGCAGGCGAAGAGACCTGCAGCGGTGGCCAACCCGCTGAAGAAACTGGCTGCCGACATGGTCTATGTCGAAGGCGGCACCTTCACCATGGGTGCCGCTGCCGCCGAAGACTACTGGAATGCCGAGAATGCCAAGCCCGCCCATCAGGTGACCGTGCGCAGCTTCTACATCTGCCGCTACGAGACCACCCAGGCGCTCTGGCAGAAGGTGATGGGGCACAACCCGTCGGAGCAGAAGCTCGGCGGCAACCACCCCGTCGAAAATATCACGTGGAACGACATCCAGGCGTTTATCCAGAAGCTCAACGCCCTCACCGGCAAGCACTACCGGCTGCCCACCGAGGCCGAATGGGAGTATGCAGCCCGTGGCGGACGCAAGAGCGGCGGCTACCGCTACAGCGGCAGCAACCAGATAGACGACGTGGCATGGTATAGCGACAACACCCACGACCGCCACAAGCCCGTAGGCACCAAGCGCCCCAACGAACTGGGCCTCTACGACATGTCGGGCAATGTCTTTGAGTTCTGCGGCGACGGCTATCAGCCCTACTCTGCCGCCCCGCAAAACAACCCTGTACAGGAATCTCCCAAAGGCGACCACCCACTGCGCGGCGGCAGCTATGTCACACACGAAAAAGACTGCCGATGCAGTTACCGCTTCGGCCAGTCATCTACCTACTCCCATACCCACTTCGGTTTCCGTCTCGCCATGTCAGAATGATACGCACCCTCACGCCAACCTCCATCCTCAAGCCTATGAAGAAGATACACCTGCTGCTCCTCGTGATGGCCCTTGCCATCAGCACCGCCACCTACGCCCGCGACATCTACGTGGTGTCGGTAGGCATAGCCAAATACAAGCATATCAAGCCCCTCCGCAAGACCGAGAACGATGCCGCCACGATGGCAAAGCTCTACAAGACCCACACGCGCCATGTCACCACGCTCACCGGCAGCGACGCCACCCACGACCGGGTACTCGCCACGCTGAAAGAGGTATTCGGCAAGGCGGGCAAGGACGATATCGTGGTCTTCTTCTTCAGCGGTCATGGCAGCAAGGGCGGACTCTGCGCCTACGATACCCACAACGAGCAGACACTCATCAGCTATGGTGAAATCAAGGCCGTGCTGCGCCAGTGTGACGCCAACAACAAGCAACTCTTCATCGACGCCTGCTTCTCGGGCGGTCTGCGCGGTGGCAGAAAGAGCTCGAGCGCCAGCCAGACCTTCGGCAACAGCCAGGGTGTGATGCTCTTCCTCTCGTCGCGCAGCAGCGAGACATCGCGAGAGAACCCCTACGGCGCCAACGGATACTTCACCCAATATCTGGAGAAGGGCATGAAGGGCGCCGCCGACACCGACCGCAACCGCATCGTCGAAGCCAAGGAGATATTCACCTATGTCGCGCAGAAGGTGGCACAAGCCACGCACGACAAGCAGCACCCCGTGATGTGGGGCAAGTTCTGCGACACGATGCACATACTCAACTGGAACCCCAAGCGCAAATAGGCCGTCCCTCCGTGCATCGCGCCAGCAGCCGGACAGCCCTCCAGCTTGACCGCAGCCCCTTCGGGGCTTCCCAGGCTAATTCCCACAGCCGCATCGGGACACAGTTCTGCCGCTTTCTGCCATTTCGTCACGCCAGAAGGGCATTTCATCCACTAAAGGGGAAATCGTTTGGAGGCCATGGATTATCTCCTTATCTTTGCAGCAGAAATCAATAATAACCCTATAAAACATTACCACTATGTTTGACAACAATGACACCATCCGCAACAAGCAGAAGACTGGCAACAATGCCAAGGAAGAGAAGCGTAATAACGACAAGACTACTGCCAAGGCAGCTGCCGCAGCCATATTGGGTGCAGCGCTGGGTGTAGGCGGTGCCAATGCCGTGCAGGCTGCCACCACCGAAGAGCCCGAGGCTCAGCCCGAACCCCAGCAGGCCCAGCCTCAGCCTGAAGCCAAGCCCGAACCCAAGCCAGAGCCCAAGCCCGTGGAGGAAGAGCAGCACGAGGGAGAGGAGCACGTAGAGCCCGTCAAGGTGGAAGACCCCGAGCATCATGAGCCGAAGCCCACTCCCGCCGCAGACAACGACGAGAGCATCATCATCCACTCGGTAGAGACCGGTCAGGACGAAGACGGCAACCAGTATATGTTGGCACACGCCACAGTCAACGGCAACAACGCCGTGCTGCTCGCCGACGAGAACGGACACATACAGACAGCAGCCATCGACATCAACGGTAACGGCGAGGTAGACGAAAACGAGATAGGCAACGTGAGCGAGGCCAACCTCTACATCAACGGCAACTCCGTAGAGGTGCACCAGCCCGAGGTACAGGTAAGCGCCGCCGAGAACGAGCCCGAAGTGCGCGTCATCTCGGTAGAAAACGATGTCGACCTCAACGGCCAGACCGTAGACGTGGCTGCCGTAACCATCAACGACCAGAACGTCATCTTCGTAGACAGCGACCAGAACGGCGAGGTCAACGTGATGGTTACTGATGTCAACGGCAACGGCGAGATAGAGAATGACGAAATGGCAGACGTGAGCGAACACCACATCGCCATGCCTACCGCCGACGACGTGATGCAGCCCGGAGTGACTGAGGTAAGCGACCCCATGGGCGGAGACGACCTGCCCGACTACTCCAACAATGCCGACATCACCATGTACGACGTATAATAAGCAGAGACAATGAATATAGCACTCAAATGCCCA
The DNA here is from genome assembly GCF_002251325.1 of Prevotella sp. P4-67. Classification (NCBI taxonomy): domain Bacteria; kingdom Pseudomonadati; phylum Bacteroidota; class Bacteroidia; order Bacteroidales; family Prevotellaceae; genus Prevotella; species Prevotella sp. P4-67. The sequence continues at coordinate 15,070 of NZ_NPJL01000002.1, read as the reverse complement.
CACTGCAAGGGCGTAATCAATGTGGTTGCCGCTGCCGGTCTGGAGGCGAAGAACGCAGAGTGTCCCCACTGCCACAAGAAGATGAAGATAGGCGACTTTCTGCCCTGCCTCTCTCTCCAGGTCGACGACAAGCGCTACCAGTTGCACTTCGGCAGGCAGTGGGTGGGACGCCAGACCAGCAACAATACCGCTGAGATACAGATACCCGACCCCAGCAACTACATGAGCCGGCGCCACGCCGTCATCGAGCTCACCTGCCAGCCCACGGGCATACGCTGCACCTTCGAGGAGCACGGCACCAACCCCACCTCGCTGCAGGGCGTGGAGCTCATCGAAGACGACATCGTATACCTCAATGTCAACGACTGTATGATGCTCGGCGACAGGAGGATGTTCCTCGCCAACCAGTTTGAATAAAACCACTACGCTTATGGACAAGCAGACCAACCCTACCGCATCTATCCGCCTGGGCGAGATAGCATGCTACAGTGAAATAGGACAGAAGGCCAACCAGGAAGACTCCATCTTCCCGGCCATAGGTGAAGCCACTGCCAACCAGCGCGTGTTCTTGGTGTGCGACGGCATGGGCGGCCACGAGCACGGCGAGGTGGCAAGCGCCTGCGTAGCCAAGACGGTGGGCGAGAAGACGGCAGTCTTGCCGCTCTGCACCACCGCCGAGATGCGCACCGTGTTTGAGACGGCGCTCGAAGCAGCCTACAACGAGCTCGACGCGATAGATACTCCTCCATCCACGGGCCGCACCATGGGCACCACCCTCACCTTTGCAGCCTGCTGCAGCGACGGCGTGCTGGTGGCTCACATCGGCGACAGCCGAGTCTATCAGCTGCGTCCGGGAGCAGGCGTTGTCTTCCGCACCCGCGACCACTCGCTGGTGTTCGACCTCATCGCCGCCGGCGAACTCACCGAGGAAGAGGCGCGCGACTTCCCGCAGAAGAATGTCATCACGCGCGCCGTGCAGCCTCATCAGGAGCGGCGCGACCGGGCCTCCTTCAACGTCATCACCGACATACGCCCCGACGACGTGTTTGTGCTCTGCAGCGACGGCGTGGTCGAACAGCTCACCGACGATGACCTCTGCCGCCTCATGCTCGACCACGACACGCTCGACAACCGCATACGCTCGGTGGCAGAAGCCTGCCGGCTGCAGCAGACGCGCGACAACAACACCGCCTATGCCTTCAGCATCGAGGGCGGAAGCGTGACCGCGCAGCCCGAGGTCAAGGTAGAGGCGGTCAAGCCTAAGGGCAAGAAGAAGGGGCATACCTGGGTGTGGCTGCTGTTGCTCGCCATCATCGCAGCTCTGGCGCTGTTTGTCATCAAGACCCAGAGCGGCGACGCCAAGGGCGACAAGCGACCAGCCAAGACAGAGCAGCACGACAACAACGCACCCCTGCGCACCATCAAACACAAGTGACGCTGGTGCAGAGCGCCATGCGGCGGCAGGGGCGACACCCTCGACGCGGCGCATGGATGGAAAAAAATCAAGGAAATAACCAATAATAAAACTACAAATGGCAGTTAACAACAACGAACGCGAAGGGCTGCTCGCCATCGGTACCTTGCTCTCCAACGGCAAGTACCGCATCGAGCAGTATCTGTCGTCGGGCGGATTTGGCAACACCTATGTAGCCACCGACCTTGCCTTCGACGAGAAGGTGGCTATCAAGGAGCTGTATATCAAGGGCGTCTGCGGACGCAACGAGGCCACCAACGAGGTGGCTATCACCCTGACAGAAAACCAACGCACCTTTGAGGCTCAGCGGGAGAAGTTCCGCAAGGAGGCACGACGGTTGCGCCGACTGAGCAATGCACACATCGTGAAGGTACACGACCTCTTCGACGAGAACGGCACATCCTACTATGTCATGGACTTTATCGAAGGCGAAAGCCTCGGAGCCCGCATCAAGCGGATGGGGCACCCCATGTCGCCCGCCGACATCATGCTGACCCTCCCCCAGATACTCGACGCGCTCGAGACGGTACACAACGACGGCATCTGGCATCTCGACATGAAGCCGGGCAACATCATGATAGACCGCAAGGGCAACATACAACTCATAGACTTCGGTGCGAGCAAGCAGTTGCGCAACTCCGACGGCCAGTCGTTGGCTACATCGTCGGCGATGGCATACACGCCGGGCTATGCACCGTCTGAACAGATGGAGCAGAACATCGAGAAGTTTGGCCCATGGACCGACCTCTACGCGCTGGGCGCCACGCTGTTCAATCTGCTTACCGAGCAGACTCCGCCGTCGCCCTCCGACATCGATGACGATGTCAACGAGGCCATCATCCAGTATCTTCCCAACACGGTGAGTACCAAACTGAGAGACCTCATCGTATGGCTGATGAAGCCCAACCGCAAGATGCGTCCGCAGAGTGTGGCCGACGTGCGCCAGTATCTCGCCGAGACCATCACGCAGAATCCCCAGGCCAAGCCGAAGCCCACGCCCAAACCCGCTCCGGCTCCTACGCCCGAACCCACACCAGCTCCCGACCCCGCACCGGAGCCCAGCACCAGGTTGCGGCGCAAGAAGGGCGAGCCCGAGACGCCAACACCAGCCCCCGAGCCGACTGACAACGACGACACCGGCAATAGCAGCTCTCGCCGAAAGGTCATCATGATAGCGGTAGGCGTGGCTGTCCTGCTGTTGGGTTACTGGATGCTGTCCAAGGGTAACGGCGGCACGACTGCCGGAGCACCCGGGGGCATGGTGACCGACGCGACCATCAGGATAGACAACGGCCCTGAGAACCTGAGAACCTTCACCTATACAGGAGAGGCATCGATAACCATCGATGACCAAGGCGACACGCTGTCGGTCATCCCCCAAGGTTCTGGCCATGCCACCTATATGGGCACCACAGACATTCCCTCGTCTGAATATACCGGCCAGTTCAAAGATGGCCTCCCCGACGACGTTTCCGATGATGCCAAGATGGTATTCAGCAACAACGACACGTATGTAGGTTCCTTCAGCAAGGGCAACTATTATCGCGGTACTTACACCATAGGCGAAACGGGCGCCGTCTATCGTGGCACCTTCAGCCAGGGAGTCCCCCACGACGGCTACTGGTATGACAAGAGCCACAACCCCACAAGCCGCGTCAACGGCGGCCAAGAGGTGGCTGACACAGCAGGCATACCGCCATACGACAAGGCTCTGCAGTAACTTTAGCATTACAGGATAGCATAATCCCCACCCTCATGACAACCATGAGAGTGGGGATTTCTGGTTTCTATACATCCTCCAGCAGAGCCTGGTCAGCCCTTGTTGATTTTGAAGCCGAGCTTGAGGATGAGCTTGATGGTTTCGAGCGACGTATTACGGTCGAACTCGCGCTCCTCGTCGGTCAGGTCGTCGTAGGGGACAAGGCAGGGATGGTGCTTGGCGGCATCGTCGCGTCGGGCGCCATAGGTCCAGCCTTGGGCGATACGGGTGGCAGCCCACACTTCATGCACGTTGCGACACATGTCGTCGATGAGCGGAGTGAGTTCGGCGGGCAGACTGATGTCCGATGTGTCTACGGGATGGGGTTCATACTTGGTTTTGGTCATGACTATGGAAATAATTGTTGATGGTAGTGGTGACTACGACGAAATCGTAGAGCTTGTAGTCGGGATAAGCGCGGCCGTCGGGCTTGGTAGCGTCGTCCCATCCCGCAAGCAGACTCTCGGCGTCGAGAGCCTCCCAGGGCATGAGGCAGTTGTGCAGCCGGTAACGCTCATTGCAACTGTGCCAAGTGCCGAAGGGCAACTGCTGCGAGAGCGTGGGATGGTCGCCGTAGTATCTATATCCCAGCGCCTCGTGGGAACCATTCCAGCGCAGATGCTCAAGACGGGCAAGATTGCGGAACAGCAGCTGGTCGGCAGCGTTATAGCCGATTGCGGCGGAGGGATGGCCGCCGCTGTCGGAGGGATGGCAGCAGCTGTCGGGGGCTGAGTAATCGCCCTGCGCCTCGACTATGCCCTCGAGCAGATGCTCATGGGCAGAAATGCGACCGAACTTAGGCACACGCCCATCGGCAAACCACGACGAGAGAGCGCTGTTGTCGGCGCAGACACGCTCGATGATGTAGAGTTTGGTGAAGGCGTGATAGGCGTTTTCGACATCCTGCATCTCCTTACGCCTCAGCTCGCCATAGGCTTCGAGGGTGTGGCGCCCGAGCAGTATCTCGCGGCGGAGCGCCCACTCGTCCTTGGTGCCGAGCCGGTTGTTGACGGTGCAGTAGGCACGGTTGTAGAGACGTCCCTCGGCCTCGAAACGGCTCTCCACGATATTGCCGAAGGTATAGATGCTGGCAGCCGAGCCGAAGATGACGATATGCTCGGCAAAGGCTGGGGTGCCCACCTGGTTGTAGTGGTCGGCGATGTCGCGCATGTGCTGCTCATAGTAACTGGAATAGGAGCGCACGAATATCTTGAAGCGGGAGATGTCGACGCGGTTGCGGCGCACGTAGTTGAAGATGTTGACTGCGGCAGAGATAGACTGCTCGCTGTCGCCGAGAGCCACCACGACATAGTTGACCGTAGCAGCCACCTCGTCGAGCAGACTGTAGAAGTCGGGCGAAGAGATGTCGCAGTCGTGGAAAGAGTAGAGGTCGCGGCTGCCCTCGCCGTCGAGAGCGGGAGCCGAGGAGAGGAAACGGCCCTTGAGCTGGTCCATGCCGGCATCGACGACATGGCAATGATACCCCGACCGCATGACCTGGCGGTTGGTGTTGTCGCTGCCGGGCTGGTCGTCATCGACCGAAGAGAGGCTGGAGACAAAGGCGCCAAACTCGTGGAGATAGCGCACGGCATCCTGACCGCTCTCGCCAAAGCCTACGACCAGCGAGGTGAAAGGCGAGGTGACGGTGCCCACATTACAGGTGGTGTCGAGTTCGACAAAGCGTATGGGGTGATAGTCGGGCGTGCTCTTGAGCTGGTCGATGCTGGCATGCGACGAGTCGACTATCTTGACATCGAGGTTGCTGGACGAATAGGCGTCTTCGACCACGCGGCTGGCACTGTCGTAGCGGGCGTGGCTGTAGATGGTGACCTTGTGGCCCTCGGTCTCGGCAAAGCGGCGTATGTCACTGTCGGCACAGATGTTGGCGGTGGCGCGGAGGTTGCTCTCCTGGTCGTCGCCGAGCATGAAGAAGTGGAGCTCGCCACGGGTCTTGCCGATGAGGCGTGCCACCTGGCCCAGCGCCAGTTTGCGGGCAAGCACCTGTGTGCCGTCCTTGCGCTCGGCAGCGGTGAGCTCGCAGCGGCTCAGACGGGCAAAGGCGGTGGCGGTAAGGCAGTTGAGTTCCTTGAGATGGTCGAGCTCGCGGTTCTTGAGCGACAGAAAGTCGAAGAGGCGGTCGAGGCCGGTGGGGGCACTGGTCTCGTCGCCGTCGTCGGCAGTCTTGACAAAGACCAGACGGTAGGTGCCGGCCTTGAGGGTGCGGCGTATGTCGGCGGCGAGCAGATAGGAGGGCTCGTTGATACCCCAGAAGATGAACAGACGCTCGCGCATGGCACCGCTACAACCTGTGGCCCAGAGCTGCACACGCGCCATGAGATTATAGCCGAAGTGCTTGATGACAAAGAGCATGCTGACGGCTGCCGCCATGAAGTGGGCGAGCGAGAAGAGCGTCATGAAGAGCAGATTGGAGTGGAACTCCTCGTGCACGGCACTGATGTCGCTGTCCATTACAAACATGCCGAACGCGTGGACAACGCCCATGGGCGTCTGTCGCAGCAGACGCAGGAAGGAGTCGACAGTGAAACCGGCGGCATCGTCGGTGACGATAAACATGCCGACGGTATAGATACAGAAACCGAAAACCCACGTAAGGAGGAAAAGCAGGGTGAGATGGCGTTCTACAAAGCGCCAGAAGCGGCTCCATCGCCCGTTCTCCATGCGGTAGAAGACGGCTGCCACCACAAAGGCTACAAGGATAATGCCCACAGCCATCAGTGCCGAGAGCGACATGAGGCTGCCCACATCGGCATTGCCCGCGGCGCCATCGCCATTGGCCGAACTACACGAACTCATCACTGCGCCAAGCGCCAAAAGGGGTAAGGATAACAGCTTCTTCATTGACTATGATTGTTATAACGGTGAGAGACGCCGGCGTTACGGCCGACAACATCGATGTGCAAATATACATATTATTATTGATAACAGACGCCATAGGTAGCAAAAAAATGGCGGTCAGCCCCACCAAAAAGGCCCAAAGCCTCATCCCGCTTTAGGGATTGGGCTTTGGGCCTCTATGGTTTGGGGGTGTAAAACCGTCAGGCCTTGACGGGCATATAGCGGGGCACAAGCAGCTTCATGACGAGCCAACCGGCGATGTAGGCCACAGAGCAGTAGCAGAAGATGATGAAGTAGCCAGCCTCCTTGCCCTGGAAACCGCAGAAGACGGTCTGGGCAGCCTCGACATGGTCGAGCAGACGGCCAGAGACAAAGTTGATGAGGAACGAACTGAGTCCGCCAGCCATACCGTTGATACCGGTGATGGTGGCCACAGCCTTCTTGGGGAAGAGGTCGCTGCCCACGGAGAAGAGGTTGGCCGACCATGACTGGTGGGCGGCGCCCACGATACCGATGATGCAGATGGTGAGCCAGCACGAGATGGCGCCCAGCGTCTGGGCCACAAGTCCCAACAGGGGGAAGAGGGCAAAGATGAACATGGCCTTCATGCGGCAGTTGTAGGCGTTGCCTCCGGTGCGGTTGATGAATATGGTGGGCAGCTTGCCGCCGTAGAGCGACAGCATCGTGATGGCATAGAGGGTGAACATGAGCATCTGGGCCATGACGCTGTCTGACGTATAGCCATAGACATCACTGATATAGGCGGGCGTCCAGAAGAGGAAGAACCACCACACACCATCGGTGAGGAACTTGCCCATAAGGATGGCCCAGGTCTGGCGAAGGCGCAGACACTCGAGGATAGAGAGCTTGCGGCCGCTGTCGGCGTCGGCAGCAGCGTCGTCATGGCTGTCCTGGAGTATGTATTCGCGCTCGGCGGCGTTGACGCGCTTGTTGGTCTGCATGGGCTGATAGATGAAAATCCAGATGCCCATCCACACGAAGCCCAGCATACCGATGACCACAAAGGCCATCTCCCATCCGTTGCCCACGCCCATATCCTTGAAGTAGCGTGCCAGGGTGGGGATGCACAGGGGCGCGACGAGGGCGCCGATGGTGGCTCCGGCATTGAAGATGGCGGTGGCGAAGGCGCGGTCTTTCTTGGGGAAATATTCGGCGGTGACCTTGACAGCGGCGGGGAAGTTGCCGCTCTCACCGGCAGCCAGCACCACGCGGGCAGCCAGGAAGAACCACACGCTGACCATAGACACCGTGGCTGCCACGTCGCCGGCAGCGCCCACGAGCTGGGCTGCATCGTCGAGACCTACCCACTGCTCGGTGGCCCAGCCACACAGGGCGTGGAGACAGGCACCGGCAGACCACACGCCGATAGCCCAAAGGTAGCCGCGACGGGTGCCCAGCCAGTCGATGATGCGACCGGAGAAGAAATTGGCGATGGCATACATGATGGAGAAGGCGGCGGCTATGTTGCCATAGTCGGTATTGGTCCAATGAAACTCGGGAGCGATGAAGTCTTTCCACGTGAGCGAGAGGGCCTGGCGGTCCAGATAATTGACAGTGGTAGCGAAGAAGAGCATCGCGCAAATTACCCAACGGAAGTTGGTCTTTCTGGTAGTCTGAATATTATTCATGTTTTAAGGTAATTATACTTGTAGGGGCAAAGGTAATCAAAAAAGTTGATACCATGACGGCTATGGCGTTTTTTCTTGCAAAAATCGACCGATGCCACCGTCCCGGGGTTGCAGCCATGCCGTTTTGCGCCCGCCGTGGAGGGCTTCGGCCATAGCCCAGCCGCATCGACGGGCGTGGGCACGAGGGCCACGGCCCTTGCCATCATCGGCAGCGGCGAGGCCATGACCCCTGCCGGCTCGTAACGGAAGGTACGTAGGCTCGTATCAAATGTCACGAGGGCACGTATCAATAGGTACGAAGGCTCGTAACATACGATACGAGCCAGCCAAGCGGCTCCCGGCGCTGCCGAAGCGGCTCACACAGAGCCCCCACCCCATCACCAAGGCGCAAAAAAAGCTCCGCCTGCAAGGGGAAGACCATTGCAGGCGGAGCCATGTATAGGGTAACGGGTGAGGTGGCGTCAATCCTGATAGTAGACGCGCTTCACACGGTTGGAGATGCCGGTGAGTATCTCGTAGGGGATGGTGTCGATGGCGTCGCTGAGCACGGTAACGGGCAGATGCTCGCCGAAAATCTCGACGCTGTCGCCCTCGGCACAGTCGATGTCGGTGACGTCAATCATGCAGACATCCATACAGATATTGCCCACATACTCGGCGCGCTTGCCGTTGACGAGGCAGTAGCAGTGGCGGTTGCCGAGATGGCGGTTCAGACCGTCGGCATAGCCTATGGGGGTGGCGGCTATCACGCTGTCGCGGGGGAGCACTCCCTTGCGGCTGTAGCCCACCGTATCGCCAGCCGGCACGTGGCGCAACTGCAGGATGGTGGTCTTGAGCGTAGACACGGTGTTGATGATGGCATTGTTGCGCGAGTTGATGCCATAGAGTCCCAGCCCTAAACGGCACATATCGAGCTGGCGTTCGGGGAAGTGCTCGATGCCGGCAGAGTTGTCTATGTGGCGGAGGATATGGTGGGAGAAGGCAGACTGGAGCCGGCGGCTGCCCTCGTCGAAGAGAGCAAACTGGCGGGCACTGAAATCGTCGAAGCTGTCGCTGTCGGAACCCACAAAGTGGGAGAAGACCGAGCGGGGGATGACGGCGTTCTGATGCTGCAGACGGTCGATGAGCCTGTCCATGTCCTCGCGGGGATTGAAGCCCAATCGGTGCATGCCGGTGTCGAGCTTGATGTGTACGGGATAGTCGGTGATGCCCTCCTTCTCGGCTGCCTTGATGAGGGCTTCGAGCAGACGGAACGAATAGACCTCGGGCTCGAGGTCATAGTCGAACATGGTCTTGAAGGCGGTCATCTCGGGGTTCATCACCATGATGTTGGCGGTGATGCCGTTCTTGCGCAGGGTGACACCCTCGTCGGCGACAGCCACAGCCAGATAGTCTACGCGGTGGTCTTGCAGGGTCTTGGCTATCTCGACCGACCCGGCGCCATAGGCGTCGGCCTTAATCATGCAGACGAGCTTGGTTTCGGGCTTCATGAAGGACCGATACCAGTTGAGGTTCTCGACCACGGCAGAGAGGTTGACCTCGAGGATGGTCTCGTGGACCTTGCGCACGAGGAGCTCGGTGAGGCGGTCGAAGCCGAACTTGCGGGCGCCCTTGAGCAGGATGACCTCGTCGCGGAGGGTGTGGAAGACGGGGCTGGCGACGAAGGCGTCGACGCTCTCGAAGAACGACTTGTCGGCGATGGTTATCTCGTCGGCGGCGGCACAGAGCTGGGGGCCGATGCCGATAAACCGCTCTACACCACGCTGCTGGCAGAGCTGCGCCACCTCGCCATAGAGCGACTGCGGGGTGAGTCCGCTCTGCTCGATATCGCTGAGGATGAGCGTGCGGCGGCGTCCCTGATGGTCGGGGCGACGGCGCATGAAGTCGAGGGCTATATCGAGCGAGTTGACGTCGGAGTTGTAAGAGTCATTGATAAGCGTACAGCCGTGCTGTCCCTCCTTGACCTCGAGGCGCATGGCTATGGGCTCGAGCTGCTGCATGCGCTGGGCAAGGGCGGCGGCAGAGACGCCCAGGTGGAGGGCTACGGTGGCGCAGACGATGGAGTTGGAGATAGAGGCGTCGTCGATAAACGGCAGCTGGTAGTGCTGCTCGGCGCCACCCTGGTAACTGTAGGTCACGAGGGTATGGGCGTCGCCCTTGTCGATACGGCTGATGTACATGGGGGCATGGGCATCGGTAAGAGACCAGCAGAGGCGCTCGCCGGGATAACCGGAGGCTTCGACCTCGGCGGTTATCACGCTGTCGTCGGCATCGTAGACCACGGTCTGGGCATCGTGGAAGAGCTGAATTTTCTCCTTACACTTGGCCTGCATGGACTCGAAGTTCTCCTGATGGGCTGCGCCGAGATTGGTGAGCACGGCGATGGTGGGCTGGATGATGCCACGCAGGGCGCGCATCTCTCCGGGCTGGCTGATGCCTGCCTCGAAGATGCCCAGCTGGGTGTGCTCGTTGAGCAACCACACCGAGAGGGGCACACCTATCTGTGAGTTGTAGCTGCGGGGACTGCGGGTGACGCAGACGTCGGGCGACATGATCTGGTAGAGCCACTCCTTGACCATGGTCTTGCCATTGCTGCCGGTGATGCCCACCACGGGAATGTCGAACTCATCGCGATGACGCTCGGCAAGCCGCTGCAGCGCCTCCAACGAGTCGGTGACTTTCAGGAAGTTGGCATGGGGATAAAGGGTGGCATAGTCCGTGGGGACGTGCTCGACCACAAAGTTGTTGACTCCACGGCGATACAGGTCGGAGATGTATCGCGTACCGTCATTGCGCTGAGTTTTCAGGGCAAAGAAAAGCGTTTCCTCTGGGAAACATAACGAACGGCTGTCAGTAAGGATGAAACCTACGCGGGCTTCACCGTTGCCGTATCTACGCGCACCGATGAGTGTGGTAACCTTCTCAATAGTATAGGTCATTTCTCTCTATCTTAAAATTTAATGCAAAGTTATTATATTTTTTTGAAAGTGCGTCGACTCTCGCCATGGTTTTATTCATAAAGTCTTTATATCCGGCATTCTCGGGGTCGAAGGGGCGGTGGTTGAGGGCGGCCTTGACGGGCAGCCACTCGGCGAGGAACCGGGTCATGGCGCTGCCGAAGTAGACGCGACCCATGCACTCGTGGATGTAGGCCACGGCCTGGGTGCTGGGGTGTATCATGTCTTCGGCATAGAAACGGTAGTCGCGCAGCTCGTCGTTCATAATCTCGTAGGAGGGGAAATAGCTGACATGCGGATGGCGACGTTCTATCTCGGCAGTGGCAAGCAGGAGCACCGACTTGGACAACTGGCTGCCGTGGAGCCCATATTTGCGATAGCGGATGGGGCTCACGGTGAGTATCACGTGGGCATCGGGCCAGCGGCGGGTTATCAGGGCGATGGTCTGCTCAAGGCTCTCAACCGTATCGTCGACCGTCATCTCGCGCTCCTCAAAGAGCTGCTGCGGCCGCTTCTGACAATTGTCGACCACTTCGCCCGTGGCGCGGAGTATATAGATGTGGTTGGTGCCGAGGGTAATCACGACGGTATCGACCCTATCGTCGGGAGGCAGCTCGTCGGAGAGTCGGGCGATGGTGTGGCCCACGCTGATGGGGTTGTACATCACGCCGTAGGGGTTGACCGTCACGCGGAAGCAGTCGTCGGCAAAGAGTCGGCCCATATTGTCGGCAAAGCAGCTGCCCACAAAGAGCATGCGCGAGCAGGGCTCTATCTCGAAGTCAGCACGCGGCAGGTCGACTGGTGTATGTAGTTGCAGTGGCATAGGCGTGTTCCTGTTATTCATGCATTACCAATCGAAGCCCCGTAGCCTCGTCATTATAGTCGGGGGATTGACCATAACGAATAGAGATGTGGCATGCCTCAACAGTATGGCCTATTCCGCCATCACGATACACGCGTAGCTCACCGCTATCTGGGCCGGTGGGGTCAGACTGGGCCTGGGCTGAGTATGGGGCGAGCCAGTCGCTGCACCATTCGCTGACGTTGCCTGTCATATCATAAAGTCCGAGTTCGTTCGGGGCCTTCCGGCCCACTGGCTGGACAGTAGATGTATTATAACAATGCCAAGCCACTTTCCCTATAGTATTACTACCGCTATATTGATAGCCCTTGCTCATATTGCCACCACGGGCGGCAAACTCCCATTGTGCCTCTGTGGGCAAGCAAAAACTTATCCCAGAGTAGCCCGACTTAGCCTGGGCAAGCGCGGTAAGGCGTGAAAGGAATGTCTGGCAGTCTGTCCAAGAGACATTGGTCACAGGAAGATTTCGGCCCTTCACCTTAGAGGGGTTGGAGCCCATCACAGCCTCCCACAGGGCCTGGGTAACCTCGTACTTGGAAATAAAAAAGCCATCGACGGTAACAGTATGCACCGGGAGCTCATCTGGATAGGGATTTTTCATCTGCGGGGTGGCTCCCATCTGGAACGTACCGCCCCGAACGTAGACAAAACTATAATAGAGGCTCTTCCATTCGGAGGCGAAAGTGGGCTTGGCACTGGTCTGCTTATTCCGCGCCGTAGCAGGTTTGGTCTTGGACCTGGCGGCTTCGGTTTTACCTGTCCTCGCATTACGATTAATGGTCGGATTGTGCTTAATGATGCCCTGCCCATCGGCCTCGGCCGCAAGCGCGAGGCACAAGAGAAACAGGAAAGCTCTGCATAAATGCTTCATGTATGTACGTTTTAAGAAATAATCAATAAGCAAAAGTAAGAAAAATATATATTTTGCAGGCTACAAGTGACGATTTTTTTCGGCAGAGGGTAAAAAAACAGATACGAGTGGGAGGCTGGCCAAGCATAGATAAATGCCAAAACTGTTGGACGATGTCGCATAAAAGGTGATGCCATCGACCAGAGTATCGAGGGTATCAGGGGCACTGTGGAGGTCATGACAGACGGCCATCTCGCACTCATTAAAGCTGTCCATAGTGTCGGCAAACATGACACATACAGAGTAACAATTGATAACTTTGGGGCAAAAGTACGCAAGATATAAATAACAACAACAGCTACAGGCTGTTTTTGGGGGTGGCGGCAGTGAAGTTGACACAAAACAGGGGACAATATGGCTGTAGCCCCCAAAGAACTGATAGGATGAAATCAGAAATTGCTGCCATTTTGATGGCAGTTGGTATGTATATATAAATAATGTGAACACAAGCCTCCTCTGCGAAACTATAGATTGACGGAAACAAGAGAAAGAAGGCTACACGCTCGCGGCAGGGAGGCCTCCTGGTCTTGCAAATATGGCGAAAAATCTCGCGAATTGGGTGACAGATTGTCTCATTTCGGATGGGAAATGTTAAAAAAACCATCTCCGCGCAAAGAAGTTTGCACAATAACTTGGTTTATATCATAAACATTATTATCTTTGCCATGCAATCCGGAACTGCGATGCCTTTGTCAGACCTTTCTGCAGGAGGAACGACGGGCATGAGTGAACAAAACAAGTCGTTTAACATCCAAGAAAACTCAAGAAATCATGGAAGAAACAACAAACATGACTGCCGAGCGCAGTCTGGAAATCATCCGAGAATCGATAGAACGCAGCCAGCGCACAATCAACAAGAATTCTGCACTGCCATTAATCTGGTGGGGCGCTTGTGTAGTAGCCTTTTCATTGCTCATTGCCTATTTGTGGAATAATCACGGTGGGCCTGTGTGGAATTTCTTATGGGCAGCGATGTCGCTGGTAGGTTACGCAGGCAATAGGTTGATTGACAAAAAGCGGGAAACCATCCCAACAACATTCGTGGGCAAAGCCATCGGATATGTATGGGCTACATTTGGTGTATTCTGCTGTAGCATGGGCATGATTCTCGGCTTGGTCGGAAGCGGAGTCCTGCCGATAGAACTGGTTTTACCTAAGGTGTATGCCTTCGGATGCCTTACAAGTATCATCTCCTTGTGCTTCGGAATGGGTACAACCATCATGGGACTGATACTGAGAAACCGCATCATCCAGGCTTGTGGCCTGATTGCTGGCATCGGAGGCTTTTTCGGCGCATTGCATTTCCCAGACCACATGCAGCTCTATGTGATGGCAGTTGTGGCAACGGTCGGGCTGATTGTTCCTGGCGTAATTATTCATTTGCATAATAAGAGATAAGGAGGAGATACATGTTCCAACCATTAGACCCGCTGTTGCACGCAGAGTTGCGACTGGCTGTCATGTCGCTGCTCATCAGCGCCGACGAGGCCGAGTTCCCATACATCAAGGAACAGACGGGAGCCACGGCGGGCAATCTGAGCGTACAGATTGACAAGCTCTCAACGGCAGGCTATATTGAGATAGAGAAAACCTTCAAGGGCAAAAGGCCTTGCACCATCTGCCGGATTACCCCAAAAGGAAGACAGGCTTTCGAGAAATATGTTGAAGCCTTGAGGGACTATCTTGAAGTGGCAAGCAAAGGCTGAAAGGACAGCTCTGCCAGCCTCTCTCGTACCGACATTGTACCACGGCCGTGATAAATGGCTATGGCACAATGTCGGTTATCAATTATATCGAACCATTCAGGGTAATCCATCGACATTCGCGCCCAAAGAAAGCCATAACCGCATCACCCCATGGGAACATATGTTGCAGAAAGTAAACAGTAAAAACGGAATGGAAAAGGCGGCTTATTCGGATGGTTACGCAGAAAGAGAGGGTATCTGCCAGCATCGTCATTTTACAGCAAATGGTATCGCCCTGCGGACTTATTGCCGTGTTACCCCCAATATTTCGGATGGTTACCTTGTTTCGGATGGTTGCGTTCATACCAGCGCATAGACCTGAAGCCTATGCCCTGACGAAAAATATGCGAGGATGGAAACGGCCTTGCTCCAAACGTTTGTAGTACATCACATAACCTCCACGTTCCCAATGGAGCAACTTCATGCTCGTGCGAGACTTGCCCACAAATACATACACATCACCATTACTCGGTTCCAGCCCCACTTTTTGGACCTGTCTACACATACCATTCACTCCCATACGCATATCAGTCGGATGCTGCGCCATAACTATACGGTTGTCCTCATTCGAATTGAACATAACTGTTTTTTTGAGGGACAAAGGTAAACAGTATCAACGAAATGGAAAAAACGGCTTGTTACGGATGGTTACGGATGGCAACATTCATCTTCTTCTTTGCCCAAATATGACACATATACCAACGAAAAAAGCCTCAGTCACTATTGTGACTAAGGCTCTTCGTGAAAAAGGGCGGCTACCTACTCTCCCGCATTGCATTGCAGTACCATCGGCGCAAGTGGGCTTAACTTCTCTGTTCGGAATGGGAAGAGGTGGGACCCCACCGCAATAACCGCCTG
>NZ_NPJL01000019.1:0-49572 GCF_002251325.1 Prevotella sp. P4-67 | reverse complement strand
ATTATCTATAGATAAGTCCACGTTAGTGCAATTGACAACAGAAATTAAACAGACCATATAAATTTTTAAAACAACAACAAAAATGGCAAATTTAGATTTAACTAAGTATGGCATTACAGGTGCTACAGTAATCGCCCACAATCCTTCTTACGAGCAGTTGTTCGAGGAAGAGACCAAGGCAGGACTCGAGGGTTTTGAAGTTGGCCAGCAGACCGAGCTCGGCGCTGTCAACGTTAAGACTGGTATCTACACCGGTCGTTCGCCTAAGGACAAGTACATCGTAATGGACGAGAACTCTAAGAACACAGTATGGTGGACCTCTGAAGAGTATAAGAACGACAACCACCCCATGTCTGAGGAAGTATGGGCTACGGTTAAGGGCATCGCCAAGAAAGAGCTTTGCAACAAGAACCTCTATGTAGTAGATGGTTTCTGCGGCGCCAACAAGGACACCCGTATGGCTGTTCGTTTCATCGTTGAGGTTGCATGGCAGGCTCACTTCGTAACCAACATGTTCATCCGTCCTACAGCTGAAGAGCTTGAGGCATTCGAGCCCGATTTCGTTGTTTACAACGCATCTAAGGCTAAGGTAGAAAACTATCAGGAGCTGGGTCTGCACTCAGAGACCTGCGTTGCTTTCAACGTAACATCTAAGGAGCAGGTTATCATCAACACATGGTACGGCGGTGAGATGAAGAAGGGTATGTTCTCTATGATGAACTACTTCCTCCCCTTGAAGGGCATCGCTTCTATGCACTGCTCAGCAAACTGCGACAAGAACGGCGAGAACACAGCTATCTTCTTCGGTCTGTCAGGCACTGGTAAGACCACTCTGTCTACCGATCCTAAGCGTCTGCTCATCGGTGACGACGAGCACGGATGGGACGACAACGGCGTGTTCAACTTCGAGGGTGGCTGCTACGCTAAGGTTATCAACCTCGACAAGGAGTCAGAGCCCGATATCTACAACGCTATCCGTCGCGACGCTCTCCTCGAGAACGTAACTGTTGATGCTAACGGCAAGATCGATTTCGCTGACAAGAGCGTTACCGAGAACACTCGTGTTTCATACCCAATCTTCCACATCAACAACATCCAGCCAGGTTCTTCAGCACCCGCTGCTAAGCAGGTTATCTTCCTGTCTGCTGACGCATTCGGCGTGCTGCCTCCCGTTTCTATCCTGACTCCCGAGCAGACTCAGTACTACTTCCTTTCAGGATTCACAGCTAAGCTCGCTGGTACAGAGCGCGGCATCACAGAGCCCACTCCTACTTTCTCAGCTTGCTTCGGCCAGGCATTCCTCGAGCTGCATCCTACAAAGTATGCTCAGGAGCTGGTTAAGAAGATGAAGAAGAACAACGCCAAGGCTTACCTCGTAAACACTGGCTGGAACGGCACAGGCAAGCGTATTTCTATCCGCGACACCCGTGGTATCATCGACGCTATCCTGAACGGTGACATCGACAAGGCTCCTACAAAGCAGATTCCTATGTTCGACTTCAAGGTGCCCACAGAGCTCCCCGGAGTTGCTACAGAGATTCTTGATCCTCGCGACACCTACGCTGACGCAACTCAGTGGGAGGAGAAGGCTAAGGACCTCGCTGCCCGCTTCATCAAGAACTTCGCTAAGTACACAAACAACGAAGCTGGCAAGGCTCTCGTTGCTGCCGGTCCAAAGCTCTAATCTTTAGAACTTACAAACCCAGTATATCAAGAGGCCATTCCGTATCGGAGTGGTCTCTTTTTTTTATTAACGACCGCTTCAACGCCCCATTGATGCCCATAAGCAGGGATAGCTTCTTTATAATAAATGTTAATGGAATCTCTGGCATTTCCGCCCCATTTCTCCCCTTCACGGTATCAAGATTTTCATTAGTTCTTAATACATTTGACATAAGTCAACAAAAGGCCGTTTTCACATAAAATTGCGATAAAAATGATGGTTGTTATCGTAAATCTTTATACCTTTGCATCGCATTCGGGAGAATGTAATACAATAGGTTAGTTAGTTTGATAGATTTAAGGTTAAGATGATGTTTTTAGAATGCGAGTCAGCCTATGTATTGGTTTAAGTCATAATAATGATACTTTTTAGCATTATTATCTAAAACGAACTAATACAAATGACTGGCGCGAAGAAGGGCAAGGTAAGTGATTATCTTGCCCTTTTTTATTGTCTTTTTCTTGCCACATTCATTTCGTTTGACTACTTTTGCATAGACAACACAAGAAGATGAACAAATTTCGATATATCATTGCTGTTGGGCTATCATCGTTGACTTGCATTACCGTTTCGGCCCAACGCCCTACTCTATACAAAAGCAACATCCAGACGCTGCAAACCGTAGCCGAGCAGCGATGGACAGACCTGCCTGTCATCATGCTGAATAGCGGAGAGACCGTAAACATCGACTTCGACGACCTGACCCACGAATCGCAGCGATATGCTTATCGCATAGAGCACTGCGATGCCAATTGGAAACCCACTTCTTCGCTGTTTGACAGTGATTATATTGACGGATTTGCAGACGGCAATCTTATCGACAATCTTGAACAATCCCTCAATACCAACACCCTATACACCCACTACCATTTCTCCCTTCCCAATGAGAGGTGCCGATTAAAGTTAAGCGGCAACTATTGTGTTACGGTTTATGATGAGAACGACAACAACGAGCCCATCTTCAAAACCTACTTTATGGTGGCAGAAGCTGCTGCAGGCATAGAAATGCGCACAACCTCTAATACTGATGCCGACGTCAACGGTAGACATCAGCAGATAGAAATGGGCGTACATTTCAATGACCTTCGGATTAATGATTGGAAGCGGGAAATCACGACAGTCTTTCTGCAGAACAACAGATGGGATAATGCCGTGACTAACCCTTCCCCGCAATATATCAAAACCGATGGGCTGACATGGACACACTGTCCGCAACTTGTTTTTGATGGCGGAAACGAATACCGAAAATTTGAAATTCTCGATGTCAATCATGCCAATATGGGCGTAGAAAACTTGGAATGGGACAATACAGAATACCACGCATATCTATGGCCCGACGAGCCTCGCCCGAACTATGTGTATGACGAAGACTCCAACGGCGCATACTTCATACGCAATAGTGACAATCGTGAAATCAACTACACCTCGGAATACCAAACCGTACACTTCACTCTCAAGACCAAACGGCTGCCAGGAGAGATATACCTTAACGGCAACTGGACTCACGACCAGTTCACACCCTATTACCAGATGCAATGGAATGAAGACAACGGTTGTTATGAAACTGCCATAAGGTTAAAACAAGGTTACTACAACTATCAGTACCTTTGGGTTTCACCTACTGGGCGCATCGGCTTTGTGCCCACTGAAGGCAACTCCTACCAGACAGAAAACAAATATACAGCCCTGGTGTACTATCATGCCCAAGGTAGCCGCTACGACCGTTTAGTAGGCGTTGCCCACATTCACACACGATGATAAATAATGTGAAATAGTTGGTGTTTTATCAAATTTGGCGTATATTTGCAATACGATAACATACATAAAACAATAACATCATGAAGAAGAAATTTATCTGTACCGTTTGCGGTTACATCTATGAAGGAACAGAGGCTCCAGAGTTCTGCCCTCTTTGCAAGGCTCCACGGAGCAAGTTTAAGGAAGTATCTCTCGATGACGAGCCAGAGTTTGCCACAGTTCACGAATTAGGCCGTGCCTATACCGACAAGGTTAGCGACGAGTTAGTACAACACTGCAAGAACACCTTCGCCGGCGAATGTAGCGAGGTAGGCATGTACTTGGCTATGGCTCGCCAGGCTGATCGTGAGGGCTATCCTGAAATTGCACGTGCATTTGAGCACTATGCCTACGAAGAAGCTAACCACGCCTCTCGCTACGCAGAGTTGTTGGGCGAAGTGCTGAAAGACACCAAGAGCAATCTCGAAGCTCGCATTGCAGCCGAGAAGGGCGCATGTGCAGAGAAGTTTGAGGCTGCCAAGATGGCAAAAGCTGAAGGCTCTGATGCTCTGCATGACACCATCCATGAGATGGCGAAAGATGAAGCTCGTCACGCTGCCGGCTTCATGGGTCTCTACAACCGTTATTTCAAGAAATAATCAGAAAAAGATATCCAAAACAAAAGAGGCTTCCCTTGGTGGAAGCCTCTTTTGTTGGAATTATTCAGAATGGTTATGCCTTAATCATGTCTACCATTTCCTCGGGCGCAACGAGTTGCTGCTCTCCTGTAACCATATTCTTCAGCATTACCTTGCCCTCTTTCATTTCATTTTCTCCGACAAGGACCACATAAGGTATGGCCTTGGCGTTGGCATACCCCATCTGCTTCTTCATCTTTGCCGCATCAGGATAAATCTCTGCCCTTATGCCCTTCTTGCGCACTTCGCTGATAATGGGCAGACTATAAGCGGCCTCTTTCTCACCGAAGTTGATGAACAGCACCTGGGTAGCATTCAAAGTCTCTTCGGGATAGAGTTCAAGGGTATTCAATACATCATAAATACGGTCTGCTCCAAAAGAGATGCCTACACCGCTCAGTCCTGGCATACCGAAGATGCCGGTAAGATTGTCATAGCGGCCACCACCCGTAATACTTCCCATGGGGGTATCAAGCGCCTTCACCTCGAAGATTGCTCCTGTATAATAGTTCAAGCCACGGGCAAGCGTAAGATCAAGCTGAATCTCATTGGTAAGTCCCACCTTCTCGAGCGTATCCAGAATAAAGCGGGTTTCCTCTACGCCTTTAAGTCCAGTCTCAGAAGTGGCAAGCACCTCTGCGATGGTCTGCAGTTTATCATTGTTGGAACCCTCGAGGCTAATGATAGGCTGCAACTTCTCAATGGCCTCTTCGCCAATACCGCAAGCTCTAAGCTCGTTGTTGACATTATCCAGCCCTATCTTGTCCAGCTTGTCTATTGCAACCGTAATATCAACAATCTTGTCAGCTTCGCCTATTACCTCAGCGATACCGGTAAGAATCTTGCGGTTGTTAATCTTGATTTGAACGCGAATGCCGAATCTGCAGAAGACGGTATCGACAATCTGCATCAGTTCTACCTCATTGAGCAGCGAATCAGAGCCAACAACATCAGCATCGCACTGGAAGAACTCGCGATAACGTCCCTTCTGAGGACGG
Source organism: Prevotella sp. P4-67 (assembly GCF_002251325.1). Lineage (NCBI taxonomy): Bacteria > Pseudomonadati > Bacteroidota > Bacteroidia > Bacteroidales > Prevotellaceae > Prevotella > Prevotella sp. P4-67. The sequence goes on along the minus strand of NZ_NPJL01000019.1, from coordinate 44,416 downwards.
TCTGCGCGCCACACTGGCTGAATCTGATAGCGCTTGAAAGGCAACTGAAGTTCATCTCTATGCATGACCACATAACGCGCAAATGGAACGGTAAGGTCATAACGCAAACCTTTCTCACACAACTTGGCAGCCAAATGAAGACTATTGCGCCCAGCCAGTTCTTCGTCGGTAATCTTGCCAAGATAATCGCCCGAGTTGAGCACCTTGAACAAGAGTTTGTCGCCTTCCTCTCCATACTTACCCATCAGGGTCTGGAGAGTCTCCATTGCCGGAGTTTCAATCTGCTGGAATCCATAAAGCGCATATACTTGGCGAATGGTATCAAAGATATAGTTGCGCTTCGCCATTTCTATAGGGCCGAAATCTCTCGTCCCCTTGGGTATAGAAGGTTTCTGTGCCATTTATTTTCTTACTATTGTTTGTTCACGATCAGGACCTATTGAGATAACCTTAATAGGTGTCTCAAGATACTCCTCGAGGAAATGCACATAATTGCTGAAAGCCTCAGGGAACTGCTCTTCTGAAGTAAATTTGGTCATATCAGTCTTCCATCCTGGCATCTCCTTATAAATGGGAGTCACATCATCAATCTCATAAGGGAATTCAGATGTTTCACTTCCATCTTTCAATCTGTATGCGATACAAGCCTTGATAGTATCAAAACCATCCAGCACATCGCTCTTCATCATGATGAGTTCTGTAACGCCATTGACCATGACCGAATAGCGCAGCTGTACAAGGTCTATCCAGCCACAACGGCGCTCACGACCGGTAACGGCACCATATTCGTGACCGATATTACGGATAGTATCACCAGTTTCATCAAACAGTTCGGTGGGGAACGGACCACTACCCACACGGGTGCAATAAGCCTTCATGATACCATAAACATTGCCTATGCGGTTAGGACCAATACCCAAGCCAGTACAAGCACCTGCGCAAATGGTATTAGAAGATGTCACAAATGGGTAACTGCCAAAATCGACATCGAGCATAGTGCCCTGAGCGCCTTCACAGAGTATGCTTTTGCCTTCACGCAGGATATGGTTGATTTCATTCTCACTATCCACAATCGTAAACTGACGCAAATACTCAACGCCTTCCATCCATTTGGCTTCTACGGCTTCGAAGCCCTCGAAGTCTGTCCATCCCATAGATGCCAGCATCTTGAGATGACGCTCCTTATGGGCAGCATATTTAGCGTTGAAGTTATCCAGAATATCGCCTACGCGCAGTCCATTACGTGAAATTTTGTCTGTATAGGTTGGGCCAATGCCTTTTCCTGTCGTTCCCACTTTGGCCTTTCCTTTAGCAGCCTCATAAGCACGGTCCAGAATGCGATGGGTAGGCATAATGAGATGGGCCTTCTTTGAGATATGCAGACGCTCATGCAGATTGTGACCCGAATCCTCCAAACCTTTGGCTTCTTCCATAAACAAATCGGGCGCCAATACCACACCGTTACCGATTATGTTGACCTTACCGCCCTGGAAAATGCCAGATGGAATAGAACGCAAAACATACTTCTGCCCCTCAAACTCCAAGGTATGGCCGGCATTTGGTCCTCCCTGGAAACGAGCTATCACATCATAGTGGGGAGTAAGCACATCCACTACTTTTCCTTTACCTTCATCGCCCCACTGGAGACCCAACAGGACATCGACTTTACCTGTATTCATATCAATTATAATGAGTATTTATATTCTTTCCTTACTAACCTTGCTGCGCGTACGCTTCTCCTTGGACTGGCAGCTACTGCAGACGCCATAAATATACAGACTGAATGTTTCTTTACGAAACCGCTTCAATTTTATATCATTTACAGCATCGCTTATCTCCGGTTCGTCTATTTCGGTTATCCTACCACAGACATTGCAAACCTGATGCACACGGCTTTCACCATTGAACCCCTTCTCGTAGTACGTGCCATCGGCCAAACGGTGGCAGATGACCAAACGCAGTTCCGTAAAAAGACGTATAGCATTGTAGAGAGTAGCCCGACATACCCTGAAATTTGACAATCTCAAATTAGCATCAAGTTCCTTTAGGGTAAAACAACCAGGCATCCGGCAGATGGCATCAAGTACAAAGTAACGTTCACGTGTCTTGCGATGATTGTGCATCTCAAGATAATTGTCCAATATTTCTCTTGCTTTAATATTGACGTTATCCACCATCTATCCGTTACATATTAATGTTGCTACAAAGTTACATCATTTTTATATAAATAAGGTATAAATAAGAGAAAAAGATAACCTACGATGTTGATTTTGTTGCTTGATGACAGAAGCAAGATGCAAATGAACTGCAGAACAGGCGTCAGCCCATCCTGTCAGTCCTTTGAGTATTTTCGTTTCAGAGATGAAGCCCTTGTAAACGCATGGCCTTTTGAGCAAGAAGTGCATAATCGTCACCAAGGTCTTCAAAACGAGTAAGACAATTGTATGCAGCATGCCTTACACCGATATTATCGTCTTGGAGCGCCACAGCGACCTGGTCCAAGAATTCATTGATACCAAGTTCGTTGGGAGCCATTCCACGGGCAAACAAACGTCCCAATATATTATAGGCAGCTATCTGATAATATACCTTGTCTGTAGCTATCCATTCATAAGCCATAACCGAAGCAAATGGAAGATACTGATACAGTTTGGAAGCTGCAATCTCAGCCATTTCCTGCGTATGGGTCTGTTCCATCCACACATCCACCACTTCTGGCAACATCTGCTCGGGCGGCATAATCATTGTGGCCAAAATCTTGCACTCTCGTATATTCTCCTTCCACAGATTGATGGCAAGGTCGTAGTCATATCCATACTCTGCCGCCATTTTCTGCAACAGAGGAAGTGCCACCCCCCAATTTATCTTATAGTCTGAACCTTTTTCGCGCATAGACTGCGACACGGGGCCATTCATCATCGAGCGAAAAGACTGCTTGATAGCCTTCAGTTTCTCGTGTGTTTCTTCTGTCATAAATATCCAAATTCTTTAGAGTAACGTAACATCTGTTGAGTATACCCTTCGGTATAATCGACCTTTATATCAACGATATTCCGGTCATCATCACAGACGGGAACAAGCACCGGGTTAATAAAACCTTTATAGGGAGCGATATTGAGACGGCGATAACGACTCAATATTTCATTATGCAGTTCGCTGTCTATTCTGACCGCATACTGCTCAACCAGTTTGCGGGCCGATTCATAGTCGCCTTCACTCTTGATGCGCTGAATCTCGTAGAGCAATTGACCGAAACAGCAGCGCAAAGCGTGATAATCATTGACCACAAGGTAGGTCTTGCCGTCTCTGCATACCAGACCGACACAACCATCGCCATGCTCAAGCACCCAACGGGATATCAGGGCACGGTTACGCATGTGGGCTTCCTCGATAAGATTTCCAGGAGCTATTCTTACCAACTGGGTCATAAGACCATTCATCATATAGGTATAATATTGGGCCTTATATGCTTCTGCATCTGGCACCAGCCCCAATTCTATCAGCTTGGCATCAGCCAGATAATAAAGCCCGAAGAGGTCGGCACGCGCTTCCTCGATGGTAGAGCCATAGGCTTTGAGTGCATCAGATGACACACCGGGGAGCAACTGGCCGCTTCCATGCCCAAGACATTCGTGGAGGTCTGTATGCAAATCGTCACAGAGGTCTCCATATTTATTAATAAGGTCGAGTGTATCCCCATCTATGACGAATTCCTCCAAAAAGCCGTTGCCATGAGCCGCCTTATTATACGCTTCGGTAAGATTTCCGATAGTAACGCTCTTAGAACCATGCAGAGCCCTTATCCATTCAGCGTTAGGCAAGTTGATTCCGATAGCCGAAGCCGGATACTCATCACCACCAAGCATAGCCGCACACACCACATTGGCAGTGACGCCTCTCACCTGTTGCTTGCGAAAACGTGCATCGACAGGAGAATGGTCTTCAAACCATTGCGCATTGTCACTGATAGTACGTGTACGCTTGGTAGCATCTATATCTTTATATTCTACGATGCCCTCCCAAGAGCCCTTGAGCCCCAGCGGGTCACCATAGACTTCAATAAATCCATTGATGAAATCGACAAGACCATCCTGCTCCGCTATCCATTCTATCGAGTAACGGTCAAAGGTCGCCAAATCACCATTCCTGTAGTAGGCTATAAGCAGTGAGATGAGCTCGCGCTGACGCTCATTCTCAGCCACCTGTACCGCGCTGTCCAGCCAAACGATGATTTCACGAATGACCTTACCATATAAGCCATCAGCAGCATATACCTGTTCTTTTACTATCCCATCCTCTTTGACGAGTTTGGAATTGAGACCAAACGAGGGCAGGCAATCGTTACCAACCTTAGACTTTAAGGCTGCATAGTATTGTTCTGCCTCAAGTTGGGTAACATCCTGATAGAAATTGCATGCCGAGGTTTGCACCAAGTCCACCCCATCTGCCTGATTTACACGCTTGGGCAATACCTCAGGGTCAAAAATGACATCATAGACTTCGCATTTCTGCTCATCGCTGTCAAATATTTTTATTCCAAGAGACCCTATCACCTCATCAAGATACCGACGCGTAAATCCCGGTACAAACTTCTCGCATCCATAATGATGGTAAATGCCATTAGAGAACCAAACTCGCTTAAGATAAATCTCCAATGCCTTAAACTCTTCACACTGCCTATCTCCCTCATAATGGAGATAGATTTGTTCCAGCATCTTGCGAATGCGAATATTGTATCGGCCAAACTGGTCGAACGTGATATCACGGCCACAAAGAGTGGCCTGAGAAAGATAGTAGATATATAGTTTCTTGCGGAGCGACAACTGCTCAAATCCGTTCAAGCGATAACGAAGCATCTGGATATCGGCAAAGCGCTCGTCGGAATAATTGAAATCTTCCTTCATCGGAACATGACTTTTTAGCTTATACTTGATTCAATGGACATCTCCTCTGACATTCTCATTTTCTGGAACTGTCAGCCCCAGCAGAACGCTGGGCATAACGCAGTTTGTATTCGCGGGGAGTACAACCATTGATTTTAAAGAAAGCAGCATAAAACGACTGGCGGTTGGCAAAGCCTACCATCTGAGAAATATCCTCCATCTTCATGTGGGTATAGCGACGGTCTGTGAGAATGCCCATAGCCTCCTCTATACGATATTTATTGACAAAGGATGTATAATTCATATGAAAGCGCACATTGACCACGGCAGATATATAACGAGTATTGGTGCCCAAATCCTCAGCCAGATTCTTGGCAGAATAATTCTTGTCCTTGTATTTCTTCTGAATAAGGATTACCTCAAGTATTTTCTGCTTCAATTCATCCATCAATTTAGGATTTATCAATGAGCGATAGGCTGCCTCTCTCTCCCGAGCCTCTGTAATATTGTATTTTGTCATCTTCTATATGCTATAACTCTTGTTTCCTGATATTTACTACTGCAAAATTAGCCACAATTTTGAAATTAATGTCATTTTTGTCAACTTTTTTTCCATTTGTTTGTACCTTTGCTACAAATTTACTTATCATGGACCCAATTAATATATTAAATAGGTATTTCGGCTACCACTCCTTCCGCCCATTACAGCGTGAGATAATAGACGCCACGCTGGCTGGAAAAGATTCTCTTGTGCTTATGCCAACAGGAGGTGGAAAGAGTCTATGCTATCAGGTACCCGCGCTGATGCTTGACGGCGTTACCATTGTGGTTTCACCCCTTATCAGTCTGATGCACGACCAGGTGGAGGCACTGGTAGAAAACGGCATACCGGCGGCTGCCCTCAACAGCAACAACAACACCGCAGAGGACTTACTGATTCGGCGCAAATGTGCCAACGGGGAAATCAAACTGCTTTACATGTCACCAGAGAAACTGATAGCAGAGATTCCCTTCTTCTTGAGCCAGCTCAACATCAGCCTTTTTGCCATAGACGAGGCCCACTGTATCAGCCAGTGGGGCCACGACTTCAGGCCAGAATACTCTCAGTTGGGTATAATTAGAGAACGGTTTGCCAATGTCCCGGTAATGGCGTTGACCGCAACGGCCGACAAGATAACCCGCAAAGACATTTTGAAACAGCTTGCCATCAAGGGAGAGACCTATATATCCTCATTTGACCGTCCCAACCTGTCGCTTGCTGTCAGGCGCGAATCGACCAAGGCAGAGAAGATGAAAATCATCAATGCCTATATACGCAACCACCCCAACGACGCCGGCATCATCTACTGTCTGAGCAGAAAGACTACAGAGAGCGTTGCCGAGTCGCTGAGAAAGGCCAACATCAAAGCCCAAGCCTATCACGCAGGACTCGACGGGCAGACGCGCCGCAAGATACAGGAAGATTTCAAGAACGACCGGACTATGGTAGTATGCGCCACAATCGCTTTCGGCATGGGTATCGACAAGCCCAATATCCGTTGGATATTCCACTACAATCTGCCCAAGAGCATCGAGAGTTTCTACCAGGAGATAGGACGTGCCGGACGCGATGGCGCGCCTGCCGACACATTCCTGTTCTACTCACTTGCCGACATCATCCAGCTCAGACAGTTTGCCAACAGCAGTGGCCAGAACGACGTGAATAACCTGAAGTTGGAGCGTATGCAGCAATATGCCGAAAGCAGTGTGTGCCGTCGCAGAATATTGCTCAACTATTTCGGAGAAGAGCGTGACTGCGATTGCGGCAACTGTGATGTGTGCCAGCATCCGCCACGTAGGTTTGACGGCACGCTACTCGTCCAGAAAGCCTTGAGCGCCATCATGCGGACCGAAGAAAAGATAGGCATTGGAACTGTCATCGAGATTCTGCGCGGCATGCTCTCCCCCACCGTTATGCGTCATGAGTATCAAAAGCTAAAGACCTTTGGCGTCGGCAAGGATGTTACGACATCCCGCTGGCGTGACTATCTGTTGCAAATGCTGCAAATGGGATACATCAGCATTGCCTACGACGAAGACAATCATGCAAAAGTGACTGATATGGGCAAAGAGGTCCTGTATGGCAAGAGCAATGCCATGCTGGCAGAAGTCTCTGAAATCAGTTTGACTCCATACAAGAAGAAGGAGACTCGTGGTCGCCAGGAATCGACCGCACGCCAAACCGAGATACCCGAACTGAAGCTGTCCGCAGTCGAAGACAAGCAGCTCTTCGAGCAGTTACGCGTGTTGAGAAGAAAGATTGCTGACAAGCAGAACTTCGCCGCCTACCTCATCCTGTCCGACAAAGTGCTCCACTCGCTGGCGGCAGAGAAGCCCACCACTATCGAGGAATTTGGCCATATCAGTGGCATCGGTGAATTCAAAAAGGTACATTATGGAAAGGTATTTACAGACGCTATCCGCAACTATCTGGATGGCATAAAACAAGTATAATAAGAAATATGAGAAGAATCATTCTGAATATAATGCTGCTATGTTGGTCCATAGCAGTTGTTGCAACAAGCGAAACTTACACCGTAGTAATATCTCTTGACGGATGTCGATGGGACTACCCTCAATGGTACAACACTCCTTTCTTCGACCGCATGGCCAATGAGGGTACGGCAAGTTCGCTCATCCCCTGCTTTCCCTCCAAGACCTTTCCCAACCACTATTCATTGGCTACAGGTCTCACGCCTGAGCATCATGGCCTCATTGCCAACGAGTTTATGGACTGCGAGACAGGATATGACTTCAACCTGTCAAACCGCATCATGAAGAAAGACCCCAAATACTTTGGTGGCGAACCCATCTGGCTGACCGCCCAACGCCAAGGTCTGCGTACTGCCATATTCTATTGGGCAGGCTCTGATGTAAAGATACACAATAGTTACCCCGACACCTATCTCGACTACGACCAGAAGCCACGCCTCACCCTCGAACAGCGCTGCAACAAGGTGATAGAGTGTCTGCAGCGGAGCAAGCACAAGCGCCCACAGCTCATCATGGTATATATGAACGAGCCCGACAAGAGCGGACACAACTATGGCCCTCATAGCCGCGAGACCAGACGGGCGGTAGAGCGCATGGACTCGCTGATGGGCAACCTATATAGCCGTATAACCCAACTGCCGATAGGAAAACAGGTCAACTTCATAGTGCTCTCCGACCATGGCATGGCGTGGGTCGACCAATCACACAAGATAGAACTACGCCCGTTATTGGGCAATCTGCCCTACAAAGCCTATGGTAGCGTTCCCGTAAATATCTATGCCTCATGGGACAACGTACAGCAACACGAAGCAACCGTCGACTCCATCTGCCAACGTCTGCAGGGAGTGCCACATCTGCGCGCATGGCGCAAAGAACAGGTCCCGGCCTATCTGCACTATACCGAACACGGATGTATCGGCGATGTGGTGGCAGTGCCCGATTTGGGGTGGGTGGTATATGACAAGCCGATTAACTCTGGCGGTATGCATGGCTACGACCCAGCCTATACTGATATGTGGGCTATGTTCAGAGCCATCGGTCCTAACATCCGTCATGCCCAGGTCAAGCCCTTCCGCAATGTGAGTGTCTATACACTCCTATGCAACCTACTGGGCATCACTCCGGCAGAAAATGACGGCTGCATCGACGATGTCAAGAGTATCATAAAAGACAACTAAATCGCCATCCAAACAACCTGCAAATCAATGCGGCTCCCTCTCTGAGCGTCATTCTGATTTCTCCTGACCGCCATGGGCAGTTCGTATCATTTGATACGTGGTCACGCGCCATTTGACACGTGAGCCCGCATCATACGACACGAAGGCGCGTGCCTAAAGGCACGAACCAGCGGACCCAATGGCGGTCGCGCCGGCAATCAAAGAATGATGGATATATGATAACCCAAATGTGCCATAGCCCGCAACAGGCTATGGCACATTTGGGTTATCATGATTGCATACTGGGTTTACTCCAGTACCTTGGTCATGTTGAACGAACTTATGAGATGGTTAGCGTCTACCTTTGCCTTGATAAGATATTTGGCATGCTTCTCCTTGCTCGCATCAGTGCGGGTGATATCCTGAGATACCGAGAACTGCACACTGTACTCATACTCGTCATTGTCCAAAGGTTTCTTGTCTATCTGGAAGTCATTTCCCAAGCGCCAGTTCATATTGGTAATGTCGTCCTTATAAATCTTCTTCATAAAGGTAACCACATCTGATGGCGACGCATCGGTCTTGCCTAAGAAGGAATCCATAAAGACTGCAACGGTGCTCTTCAGGCCGTCTTCATTCTTCGAGTTGATGCTCTGGAAGAAATGGCGGAAAAGAGTAACTATGGCGTCCTTCTCTTGGGGCATAACGGTCTTTGACTGCGCATCCTTCATAGCCTCTGTCGCCTCGTCGATATGCTCGCCATTGGCATGCGCATCGGCATAAGCCTGATAAGCCTCCGCTGTATTGAGGCGCTGGGCTATAGCCCAGTCTATAGAGTCTATCCGATGCAATGCCTCCTGCTGATGCAGACTTCCTGGATGGGCTTTGAGATAAGCCTCCATTGCTTCTTTGGAGCCACTTACCACGGCATCGCGCCACTCTGCATCAGACAGCTGCAGACGCTCCAGTCTCACAGACACCGAGTCACGATGCTCTGCGGGCGCATTGGTATAGGTGGTAAGATAACTCTGCAGCACGGCAGGGTCTTCGCTTGTCATGGCATAGGTATAGGCTTCCTCTTCTTTACCTCCCTGTGCCTGATACCAGACAAAGATGCCTCCGAGAACCAAGACGATAGCAAAGAGGAATGAATAGATAATCACCTTGGTGTTCTTCTTGGCTGGCTTCTCGTCTGCAGAAGACGAAGTGACGGGCTCTGCCTGATATGAGGGTTGTGCCTGCGCTTTCTCTGGATGAGTCGGAGTGTGACAGGTCGGACAGCAGGACTGGTCATTGAAATAAACTGTGCCACATTTGGGGCAAGTGATGATATGTCCTGCTATTTCAACGCCGCAAGACGGGCACACGGGCGCTTTGTCGCTTACCTCACGACCGCACTCGGGACATTTGATAATTGCCATAATCGTATATGTTTATTAATCTATGTTATCGGTGTCGGTATCTTATCTCTCGCAATCGGTGATTACCCATAAATCGACTTTTGTCCACATGACCATTGACACCTCTTATTCGTCCTTTGGCCGTGTATTGCCAAAGGGTGATGTCGCGACCATCGGTCAAAATGGGCTCACGCTGAGTATATTGGGCAATCATAATCTTATAATCATTGAGTTTGCCGGCGAAATGATGGTCATAGAAGTTGGCTCCGGTATAGATTAACGGCTTCTGACGATAAGCCACCTCTACGAGTTGGAGAAACTTGAATACCGAGTCGGTAAACTCTTTCACGGACAACCCACTACGTGTCTCGATGTCTATCATGGGCAACAGGTCCTGGTCTTCAGGCCTGCATTGTGCCATAAAATTACGCAACTGTACCTCTTGGGGAATGCGGGCTCGATAGAAATGATAAGAACCAACCTTGAGGCCGTTCTGATGAGCCAGTTCTATGTTACGCTTATACTTGCTGTCAATATTGTCACCACCTTCGGTAGCCTTGAGATAGACATAGGCCATCTTAGCATTGTCTCCTATCTGCTCCCAAAACACATCTCCCTGATAGTGGCTCATATCTATGCCATGTATGTGCTGGCAGGTGTCTTCACATTCGGTCTGGGCATGTGTGGCAAGTGTACAAAATATTGATAATATGAATATATATATGCACTTCATAGGTGCAAAGTTACTTTAATATGTAGAAAATACAAAACAAACTTACTCTTTTTTCGTTACCACGTCGCATCATTGACCATATGCCAAGCCGTCAGAAACGAGGCGCGCGTAATGTCTGCGAGTTTGGGGTAATTGATGGTTGACGCTTCGTCGGAAGGCTGATTGTAATGCGGCTGTGCATCAGTATGATACCACACGATAGGAATAGCGTGACGCGCAAACGAACTCTGGTCGCTTCCTCCTACAGGATTGTCCCACGGTTTATAGTTGGGATGCAGGTCCAGCTGGTAGTGGGCTATGTCGTCCTTAAGCCATTCACCGATACGAGGATGGCTTTCGGTATAGAAGTACACAAAATATTGAGAATCGTCAGGGCGATTGTTGCCGCCGACCATATCAAAATTGAGATAACCCTTAATCTGGCTGATATCTTTGTGGCTGTTCACAAAATAACGCGAGCCAAGTAGCCCAAGTTCCTCTCCGTCCCAGAAGGCGAAGACTATGGTGCGGCGTGGACGGACACCGCTCTTGACAAAAGCCTGCATAATCTGCAGCACAGCACTTACACCCGAGGCATTGTCGTCGGCTCCGTTGTAAATCTGGTCTCCAACCAATGTGGGAGAAAGGCCCTCGTGGTCAAAATGCGCCCCTACCACTACGACTTCGTCGGTAGAAGTGCCGGGGATACACGCTATCACATTGGCCAAACTGAGAAGATGATGAGGGCCTTTGGCTATATTAACCAAGGAGTCTGACTCTACAAAATAACGTGGACTGCGACGTAGCGAAGGGCGTGCGGCGGCGTTGAACGGTTGCAGAAATGAGGCTGACTCGTAAGGCTGCAATCCCAATTGGCGCATGTGTGAGACTATGTACTGCTGGGCCAACTGTGACCCACGCATCCCCGCCTGACGACCTTCCATTAAATCGTGAGCCAAGAAACCAACATGGGCGCGAGCTGCATTTTCGGTGATGCTCTGAAGACCGATATTCTTCTGCTGGGCAAGATGGATGGCAGCAGCCGTATTTGGGTTGCGACGGATGGCGTCAGCAGGTTGCGCATAGAGCAATGCCACTGTAGCCCAAAGGATATATAATGTGTAATTAACGTAACGCATAATCATCATAATTCATTTAACCTTCGATTTCACTGAGCTCCAGCCACCGCATGCTCTTCTCGTCAATTTCTTCTTTGAGCTTGGGCAGCAAACGGCTTTTCTCCGTGAGTTCTTCGACGCTGAGTGTACCGCTACAGAGTGCTTCTTCTATCTCGTGCTGTTGTTGCTCGAGTGATGCGATATCCTTTTCGAGCTGCTCAAACTCCCGTTTCTCCTTATACGACATACGGCGACGGCTGTCGTTGCGATAACTCTTCTTCTCCTTGACAGAGGCATCTGCCTTGGCTTCCTCTTTGCTCTGCAAGGCCGAATACTGCCGATACTGTGTATAGTTGCCAGGGAAATCATCTATCACACCCTCGCCCTTAAAGACAAGGATATGGTCAACGACCTTATCCATAAAATAACGGTCATGGCTTACGACGATGACGCAACCGGGGAAATCCTGCAGATACTCTTCCAGGACTTGGAGGGTCTGTATGTCCAAGTCATTGGTGGGCTCATCAAGAATAAGGAAATTGGGATTCTCCATCAGCACAGTACAGAGATACAGTTTGCGTCGCTGTCCTCCACTGAGTTTATACACATAGTCGTACTGCTCTTCGGGCGTAAAGAGGAAGCGCTGCAGAAACTGGGAAGCAGAGAGGTGACGCCCGCCACCAAGGTCGATATACTCGGCACGCTTGGTGATAATGTCGATGACCCGCTCTTGCTCGTCAAACTGCAGGCCGTCCTGTGAATAATAGCCGAACTTGACGGTCTCGCCGATATCAAACCTTCCATCGTCCGGCCGCTGCAATCCCAACAGCAGCTTGATAAAGGTAGACTTTCCGGTGCCATTGTTGCCCACAATGCCCATTTTCTCGAAACGGGCGAAATTGTAATAGAAATTGTCGAGTATAACTTTATCCTTGCCAAACCGTTTGGAAACGTATTGACATTCGAAGATTTTAGAACCTATATATACATTGGATGCTTTGAGTCTTACCTGGCGCTCTTCAATACGCTGATGGGCGCGGGCTTCGAGTTCATAGAAAGCGTCCTCACGATACTTGGCTTTGTGACCACGGGCCTGAGGCATACGGCGCATCCACTCCAATTCGGTACGATAGAGATTGGCGGCACGAGCCTGCTCGGCACGACGATTGTCAATGCGCTCCTGACGCTTCTCAAGATAATAGGCATAATTGCCACGATAGGTATAAATGGTATGGTCATCCAGTTCGAGGATTACATCACACACGCGGTCAAGAAAATAACGGTCATGGGTGACCATTAGTATCGACTTGTTGCCTCGCTGGAGAAAACCCTCCAGCCATTCTATCATTTCGAGGTCCAAATGGTTGGTAGGCTCGTCCAATATCAGGAAATCGGGCTCGGTAATGAGCGCATTGGCAAGCGCCACCCTCTTACGCTGTCCGCCACTGAGTTGCCCCATCGGCTGAGAGAGGTCTGCGATTTTAAGTCGGGTCAATATCTGCTTGGCCTTCACTATCTTCTCTTCATCGCCCTGATGGTTGAAGCAGGCATCCAGCACGGTGTCATCGGGATTAAAGACAGGTTCCTGCTCCAGATACCCCGTGCGTATTCCATTGCGATAAACAATAGCTCCTTCATCCTGGCTCTCTCTGCCAGTAAGGATTGACAGCAGCGTAGACTTGCCAGTACCGTTGCGGGCAATGAAGCCCACCTTCTGTCCCTCGGCTATGCTGAACGAAAGATTGGCGAAAAGCTCACGAGCGCCGAAACGCTTGCTTACGTTCTGTACATCAAGAATAGTATTCTGACTTGCCATTGTCTCGACGTATTAATCAGTAGCAGCCAACGAGTCGTTGATTTGTCCAATATAGTCTATCACCTCCTGACGGCCGGTCTTCTTCTCACTGCTCGTGATAAAATATGGAGGCAACGTTTCCCATGTATCTCTGAGGCTTTCCATCCAGCGCTCTGCATTCTGACGAGCCTTGACGGGTCCGAGTTTGTCGGCCTTGGTAAAAACGATACTGAAAGGAACGCTGCTCACGCCCAGCCAATCGATAAACTCACGGTCTATCTTCTGCGGGTCATGGCGAATATCTATGAGTACAAATACATTGACCAACTGCTGACGCTGGAGTATGTAACTCGAAATCATACGCTGCAGTTGGTCTTGCACGGATTTAGAACGCTTGGCATAACCATATCCTGGGAGATCGACAAGATACCATTCACGATTGACAAGAAACAGATTGATAAGAAGAGTCTTGCCGGGGGTGGCACTGGTCTTGGCCAGGCCCTTATGATTACAAAGCATATTGATGAGGCTTGATTTACCTACATTGCTTCGACCGATAAAAGCATACTCGGGCTTGTTGTCTTTTGGACATTTTTCGACTGTAGGCGCTGAAATAACAAACTGAGAATTCTTAATTTCCATATCGTTGCTTTAATTATATATGCAAAATTACGACTTTTTTTTTGTAATATCTCCGCTTTGCCGTAACTTTGTATCAAATGTTCTGAAAAAGCAAACAAGATGAAACAAATCAGTTGGGGATTTATTGGTTGCGGCGAGGTTACCGAGAAGAAGTCTGGTCCCGCCTTTGCCGAAGTGGAAGGTTCGCATGTGGAAGCGGTAATGAGCCGCAGCGAACAGAAAGCGCGCAACTATGCGGAGCGACACAATATACGCAAATGGTACACGGATGCCCAGGAATTGATAGACGACCCGGACATCAATGCCATATATATAGCCACCCCACCATCAAGCCATGCCACTTTTGCCATTATGGCGATGCGTGCAGGCAAGCCGGTATATGTGGAAAAGCCATTGGCTGCAAGCTATGACGACTGCGTACGCATCAACCGCATAAGCGAGCAGACAGGAGTGCCCTGTTATGTGGCCTATTATCGTCGCTACCTGCCTTACTTCCAGCGCGTCAAAGAAATCATACGCGAAGGGCGCATTGGCAATATTACCAACGTGCAGGTAAGGTTTTCCGCTCCTCCCCGAGAATTGGACTATAACTCCACCCGCGAACTGCCATGGCGCCTGCAGCCAGACATCTCTGGTGGTGGTTATTTCTACGACCTTGCCCCTCACCAACTTGATTTATTGCAAGACATCTTTGGCGTTATCGTCAAAGCCCACGGTTATTGCACCAACCGCGCCCACCTCTATACCGCAGAAGATACCATCAGCGCTTGCTTCCGCTTTGAGAGTGGACTGGTCGGCAGCGGGTCGTGGTGCTTCGTGGGCCACCAAAGTGCCAGAGAAGACTGCATAGAGATAGTCGGCGAACAAGGTATGCTGTCTTTCTCTGTCTTCAACTACAAACCTATCCGTCTGGTAACCTCAGAAGGTTTGACAGAGATAGAGGTCAAGAACCCTCCTTACGTGCAACTACCGATTATACGCCAAGTGATAGAAGACCTGCAGGGTCTGAATATCTGCACATCGACCAGCGTAAGTGCAACTCCCACCAACTGGGTGATGGATCGCATATTGGGAAAAATGTAGGCTGTATGCTCCGACATCTCTATCTGATTATCATATTGCTCATCACATCTTCACCACTTATGGCAGAAGACTCCATCCCACCTCAAAAGAAGGGTGTGATAGGAGTCCTGTATGACTTTGTCAAAGAATTCAGCCGTGTCGATACCAACTATGTAGAACCGCAGCGATATAATTTTGCTGCAATGATTCAGAACACCAACACCTATGAGGTATATCGTCTGAGCAGCAGTGACGGAATGAATGTAGTCTTTGCCCCCAAGCCTCGCATAAAGGTCGGCCCTTACTTCGGGTGGAGATGGATATTCCTGGGCTATACCCTCGACGTGGCCCACATCAAAGAGAGCGGACGCAACCAAGACTTCAATCTGAGTTTATACTCCAATCAGATAGGCGTTGACCTGTTCTATCGTCGCACGGGAGACAACTACAAAATCAAGGAAATTGATGTAGGACGACAATATGATACCGAGGGATTGAAGGATTTGCCATTTGATGGAATAGAAGCAAGCATCAAGGGCTTCAACCTATATTATATCTTCAACCACCGCAAATTCTCTTATCCCGCTGCTTACAGTCAAAGCACGGTACAGCGACGTTCGGCCGGTTCATTTCTGGCGGGTATCGGTTATACGCGACATGGCTTGAATATGGACTGGATGAAACTGTCTGCCATTATCAAGCAACATACGGGCTATACTGCGCCCAACGAACTTGATGCCAATCGCAACCTGCCTCCCCACATCGATTATACCGACTACTCCATCTCTGGAGGATACGCATACAATTGGGTGCCCGTGCGCAACCTGCTAATTGACGCCTCCCTGTCTATTGGGCTTTCATACAAGACCACGCGTGGCGACAACCATGAAGACAAACCTTGGTTCAAACAGCTTTCACTGCACAATACCAACATTGATGCAATTGGCCGTATGGGTATAGTATGGAACAACACCAAATGGTTTGTGGGAGCCAATGCAGTATTCCACTCGTATAATTATCACAAAAGCCAGATAACGACCAATAATACTTTTGGCAATGTCAACATTTATATAGGATTTAACTTCGACCGACGATGAAACATACAATATTCCTCGCTGTCATCATATTGGGCTTTTGCCTCAATGCCATTGGACAGAAGAAGGTGGATTATAAGCCATCTGACAGCCTACGCGTGACTTCGCTGCTGAAGAAGGCAATACACCTGAGCAAGGATAAAAATCTCATGATATACTTTGCTCGTCAACTACGTGGCATTCCCTATGTTGCCAAGACCTTGGAGGTAAACCCATCCGAACAGCTCGTTGTCAACCTGCGCCAACTCGATTGCACCACATATGTCGAGACGGTAATGGCGCTCACGCTGTGTGCCCGTGAACAAAGCATCAGGTTTGAAGATTACTGCCGCTGGCTGAGAACCATACGTTACGAACAAGGGAAAATAGGCTACACGCGACGACTGCATTATTTCACTTCATGGATTGACGACAACACCGAGATGGGGCTGATTAAGGAGATTTCGCATAAAGGACGACCATTCACCGGCCGCCAGCGTCTCAACATCGATTTCATGTCAACCCACAACCACCTCTACCCTATGCTGCATGGCAAACCAAAGGCCATAAAAGAAATCAGAGATACGGAGCAAAAACTGACCGGACGCATTGTGCCCTATATTCCGAAGAAATCAATAGACAACTCAACGCTCATGCGCCAGACCATAAAGGATGGCGACATACTGGCCATTACCACATCCAAACAAGGACTCGACACATCCCACATAGGTATCGCAGTTTGGCACGCCGACGGCCTACATCTCCTCAACGCCTCACAGATAAGACACAAAGTAGTGGAAGAACCTATGACGCTCGCAGTATATATGAGCAAGCATCCCAAACAGACAGGAATAAGAGTGATAAGGATAAAAGTTGATTGATTTGCTGCCTAAAGAAAAGCTAAAACCTCTGCGAGTAATCGTTGCAATGCTGCACAAAAAAACTGAAGTATCATTAATATAAAGCTACATGGAAGAAGTAAAACGAGATAGAGCGAGAAGAAAACTCTTAAGAGTAACCTTCCCCAATGGAAAAGTCCTTTGTTATAAAAGTACAACCGATACAATGATAGCAACAATGCAAGAGTTGGGCGATGGTGTTATAGCCAATATAAAACTACAGTCATGCCACCTGCCATTGTTATCAAAAGAAATATATCCCAAATACAAGGAATGGATGAAGCCTGTTTGCAATGGTTGGTATCTCAACACACAATCAAACTCGGACACAAAGTTCCTGCAATTAAATGCTATAAATGAGCAATTGTCTTTAGGATTAAAAATAGAGTTGGGAGAAGACTTTGTAGCACAACAAGACAACCCTAACAAAGAAAAGCGCACTAGAACAAAAGGCGAAATACTCGTAAAATTACCAGATGGGCAATGTTTTGCCAATAATTCAATAACAAATACGTTCCTTGAATTAATCAGGGAAATTGGTATAGATAAAATCAAGCAAAAAGAACTAACTTGGTGTGGCAAACCACTCATAACAACATCAAAGATGTTTAACGGACAAGTACAGATAGACAATGAGCGATGGATTATCGTGCCTAACACAACCAAAGATAAGGTTAAACTCCTCAGAGTTATCGGTGCTATGTTGCGTATAAATATGGAAATCACCTCAATTTAAATGGGCTATTCAAAACTCTTCCAAGATAATACGAACCTCCGCTCCAGTCAAATAGATGCTAAGGCAAGAAATGATGCATGAAACAAATATGACACAGTGATGTTGCAGATGACAACCAATACACAGACCAATCATATACACAAAAAAAGAGGTCTTTACATTATGTAAAAGTCCTCTTTCTTCAGTTTTTTCGTGATTCCGTTGGGGTTCGAACCCAAGACCCACAGCTTAGAAGGCTGTTGCTCTAATCCAACTGAGCTACGGAACCATCCTTTTTGCGGCTGCAAAGTTAATAAATTTGCTTGGTATTTCCAAATATTTACTTATATTTCTTCAAATACTCATCAGCTCTTTCATCTCCCAATTCCTTGGCTTTCATAAGAGCTTTGGTTCCTTCTTCCTTATTCTTTGCCACCATATTGGCCACGCCCAACAAGATATATCCATCGGCATACTCAGGTGCAAGTTGTGTACAGATTTCTGCACTACGGATTGCCTTGTCGGTCTGGCTGAAGCGCAAATGCAACGAAGCCTTCTCTGCCCACAGGGTTGGAGAATCACGCTGCAGCAATATGGCACGGTCCATATCGTTGAGCGCCTGCTGATACTGATGGATTTCCATTTCTGCCTTATGTCGGATATAGTAGAAATTGCTGGTAATGGGCCTACCCTGCATCAACGAGTCATACTGATTGAAATCTATCACCGCTTTACGATACTCTCCTATATTATAATAATGTGTAGCACGAGCAAGCACATAAGGCGCACCCACAAAATTCAGTGGCTGGGGAGAGACAGCTATAGCACTGTCCAAGAGGGCTACAATCTCTGCATCGGGAGCCTTCATCTGCGTTTTGCACTGAGCGGCACTATAGAAGAGGTCGCCATTGCGAATAGGGGTCTTGGTGAGTTCCATAAACTTGTCGTAGGCAGTAGCGTAGTCTTTCTTCACAAAATAAGCCAAAGCCTGCTGATGCACATAGAGAGGCTGGTGGTCAATATCATACGCCTTATTGGCTTCCTCCAGCGCCTTATCCGCATTCCAGGAAGGATAGATGCTGTCTGGAAGATTGGAAATCTTGCTATATATCAGACGGGAATAGGCCGAATGTACATCCTCCTTCTTGACAACTTTCTCGAGGGCAGTCTTGATGGTAGCATCTACTCCAGAGAAATCAGCCTTGGCCAGCTGTCTGTTGGCCAGCGCATTATAGCCTTCCACATAATCAGGGAAACGCTGGATGAAAGCCTTTACGTACTTGTTATACATCAGCGTATCTCTCTGTTCTGCTGTGAGAGTCAACATCACCGCAGCCTGCTCATGGTTCTTGGGAAAGTCGATAGGGATAAACGATTGTCTGAGCACAGGATTGGCTATCGCCAGACCGTTCTCCACAGTCATATCGTTCATGAAATTGGCATCAGTAGCCACAATCTGCTGTCCATCCTTGGAAATCTGGATGACACCAATCACCTGACCTTTGGAATTGACGACAGGACATCCATCAGCACTCTCATCGATATTAGACGAGAAGAGATAATAGGCATACTTCTCCATAAATGGCTCCACGCTCTGCACATTGCGCTGGTCTATGAGGGGCTTGTTGACCGAATACTGCAATATCCATACCTTTTCACCCTTCTTGCTGGCTGCGGTTGCTACAGAAGCAGGCTGTGTATTGCCATCCACCTTAAACTTGCAGACATTGTACAACTCGTTGGCACCGATCAGCGCACTTACTACCGATTGCTTGCCATTGGCATCGATTACCACCGCACTGTCGGCACCCACAAACGGCTTCCAAGAACTTATCGCTTCGCCCTTATCTCCCACAAACACGCCATGGGTTGATGCAAGCAAGGTACCATCTTTCTTAAAGGTTGTCAGAGAGAAAACCGACTTAGCGGCACTCTCTATCTGCGCACTACAATTGGTTGCAACCAAGAGTGCGAAAGCTATATAAATGATTTTCTTCATATTCTTAATAGGGATTTTGCATTTTCTATTGCGGCCGGAGTTATGTCACTGCCGCTCAACATCTGAGCGATTTCCTTGATTCGTTCATCATCTGTAAGTTTTGTCATCCTACTCAACGTCACATCACGATAATCCTCTTTGGAAACCTTATAATGAGTCGTTCCCATGGCAGCAATCTGTGGCAGATGGGTAATGCTGATAACCTGACGATCCTTGTCGCCCATCTCCTTCATAATCGAAGCCATCTGCTCGGCCACGCGACCACTCACGCCCGTATCAATCTCGTCAAAGATGATGGTGGGCAACTTGACTACTCCCGAAATCATCGCCTTCAACGAGAGCATCACGCGCGCAATTTCGCCGCCTGAGGCTATCTGCGATATGGGCTGCAACAGACTGTTTTTGTTCGCGCTGAACATAAACTGCAACTTGTCGGCGCCATCAGCACTCAAGGGCTTTTCCTCCATTGACACCTCAAATCTTACGTTGGGGATTCCTAATGGTACCAGACGTTGCTTAAGTTCCTTTTCCACAGTTCTCGCCGCTTTCTCGCGTGTCTGCGTCAACTGTTTCGCCTTTACCAGACATTCCTTGTATGCCCGCTCATATCGCTCCTTAAGCGCATCCAACTCATCTGAACCATTGTCAATAAGACCCAGTTGGTCAGCGATTTTCTGCTTGAGTTCATTCAGTTCTTCTATCGAACCGAGGTGATACTTCTGTTGCAGAGCATACAATCTATCCAGCCTGCCGTTGATTTCCTCCAACAAGGCAGGATTGAACTCAATCTTCTCTCCTCCCCCATTGATTTCGTCGGCTATATCTTTGATTTCGATATAAGCACTTTCCACACGCGCAGCCAGTTCCCGAGCTGGCGCATATACCGATTCTATCGAATTCAGATTGGAAGCGATGTTCTTCAGGATAGACGCCACATTGTTGTCTTCGTCAGCCAGCACGTTATTCGCATCAAAGAGCACCTGCTTTATCTCTTCTGCATGAGCCAGCATCTCACTGTCTTGCTCCAACTGCTCCTGCTCGCCTTCTTTGAATTCATCCTTGGCCAACTCCTGATATTGGAAACGCAGAAAATCTTCATTCTGCCTATCTCTTTCTATCTGCTGTGTCAAGTCATCCAATTCACGCTTGCACGTTTTCTGCTCTTCGTATGCCTCGGCAAACGCACGACGCACCTCGCCGTTCTTGGCCACCACGTCCACAATGCCGAGCATAAAATCATCCTTCTGCAAGAGCAGGTTCTGGTGCTGACTGTGTATGTCTATCAGGTGCTCGCCCAATTCCTTGAGAACAGCAATAGATACTGGTGAATCATTGACAAAAGCCCTGCTCTTGCCATTGGCATTGATTTCCCTTCTCAGGATGCAGTCCTGTGCATCATAGTCTATATCATTGTCAGAGAACAGCCGCTCCAGATGACTGTCGGCCAAATCAAAATGTGCCTCAATGACACACTTCTTCTCGCCGTTCTTTATCTGCTTAACATCAGCACGATTTCCCAAAAGCAGACCCAATGCGCCTAAGATAATGCTCTTTCCCGCTCCCGTTTCTCCAGTGATTACCGAGAAACCTGGATAGAAATCAATGTCAAGCTGGTCTATCAGCGTAAAATCCTTTATATATAAATGTCTTAACATTATTCCTTAATTTTATCCCATGCCGCATTCTGACTGGCGTTGATACCAAACAGAATGTCATATACTGTTTCCTTCTCCTTGGGCGTTCCCTTACCTTTATATATATTGGCAATTTCATCCCGCTTGTAGTCCGTCCATATCTGCGGAACAAGACTCAGCGGCTTGTTATCATGACTGTTCTTCAACAGCTCCATCGCCTTAGTTATATTGGCACGCCCTCGCTCCGCATTGCCAGCCATCTCGTCAAGCCCGGTACGGTAATAGTCATACTGAAACTGTCGGAACGGGCGCATACCTCCATCCAGATAATCATTGATAAAGGCATACCTGTTTCGACTGTCATCAAAGGCTTTCCATCCGGGATAATTCAGATTTTGCGCACTGTTGGCAACATTCATACACTGTTGCAGCACCTCGTCACCACCCATGGCAGCAAAACTGTCGAGATTGATGCCGATAATCAGATAAGCATAATAGGCAAACAGCGCAGTAAGCTGATTGTCAATATTGTCTGGAGTGAAGACAATTTGATCAAACTGGGTATATTCGAAGTTGAAGTTGTTGTCAGTGTTGTTATAAAGAGTGGTTGTATAAGCCGAATTATATACCGGACGATTGGCTTGTATCAGCGCCTTGCAAGTGAAGCTATTCGACGAAGCGTCATATTTGGTTACAGTGATGTTGAAATTGCATACGATACGCTCATTCTTCTGAAAATGCAGATTGGTCCATTGCCGCTCATTGACAAATTGCTCCAACTGCTTCTGCAATTCATCAAACACGCTGGCATCCGTTCCCTGTATCTGCGAACGGTTGATGGTTATCTTGGCATTGAGTTCCTGAGCCTTTGCCGGCATTGCCGCCAGCATTATCATGATGTAGCCCATCACCATCACGCCTTTCATCCAGAAGCGGTTTCTCCGCGTAAATGTCCGTATCAATATGCCGAGATTACTGCCCACTATCCTTTCTTGTTCATAAATTCACGCATACGGATACGCGTGAGCACTTGCTTGGTGTTGTTCGTAAAATCAGACGACAGCATCCAACTGTAATAACCAGGGTCCTTGCGCAGCACATCTGTCACAAACCAACCCTTGTACTTACCAAAATTGAAAGCCTCCTGCTTGCGCGGATTGCCTTCACCATCGAGCAGCGGCTTGCCATTGGCATCGACCATGTCCTTCCACACGATTCTGCCAGCAAAGTCCACATTGTCATTCGATTTTGACAGGGCTGCCAACTCATCCATATCGTTGTGCAACACCTTTTCAGGGTCATCGGCCGTCTCTGGATTATACTTGTCCAACTGAGCCATCAGCACCCGATAGGTAGCCTCGGTGTCATTATCGGCACGATGCGGAGGGAAATCATCCTCCATCTTGCGACCGCAATAGAACTGATAGGCAGCAGCCAGACTCCTACGCTCCATTCTGCAGAAGATGCTGTGCGCATCTATCAGACGGACCTTGGAGAAGTCAAAGTCCACGCCCGCACGAAGGAACTCCTCGGCAAGCATGGGAATATCAAAAAAGTTTGAGTTGAATCCGGCAAAGTCACATCCCGCAAACGCATCTTTCAGATTGGCTGCAATCTCCTTGAATGTCTTGGCATCCTTCACCATCTCATTGGTAATGCCCGTAAGCGCTACCACCTCATCAGGGATTACCCGCTGAGGATTGACAAAGATATTATTTCGTTCTTCCCGTCCATCCGGCGTCACCTTGATATACGATATCTGGATGACACGGTCTTTTACAATATCCAAGCCGGTAGTCTCCAAATCAAAGACTACCAGCGGTTTTGTGATATTAAGTTTCACTATTACTATATATTATAGTGGGTTCTGACTATTAGTTTGCATCGTTCAGCAACATCGGCATGAGCAGCATCAGCACATCCTCATTCTCGGGCTGTTCTGTAGGTACAATGATACCGGCACGGCTGGGATCAGCAAGTTCCACCGTAACCTGCTCACTGTCCAGATTGCTCAAAATCTCTGTCAGCGAACTGCCCTTGAATCCTATGCTCATCTTCTGTCCTGCATAGTCACAGAGGATAGTCTCACGAGCCTTGGTTGCATAGTCTATATCCTCAGACGAGATTACCAGACTGCCTGCGTCCAACTTGAACTTCACCAACTGGCTGCTCTTGCTACCAAAAGGCAATACGCGCTTGAGAGCACTCAACAGAGCCTTTCTGTCTATCGTAAGCTGATTGGGGTTGGCTACAGGTATCACCGAGTTGTAGTTGGGGTAACGTCCCTCTATCAGTCTGCATGTCAGCACGCCCTCGTCGAAGGTTACCTCGGCATTTCGTCCATCAAACTTGATGACGACATCACTGCCATCCTTGCCCAGCACACTTCTCAACAGGTTGGCTGGCTTTTTCGGAAGAATAAAGGCGGCAGGAGAATCACTCTTCACCATGAAGTTCTTGTTACGCACCAGCTTGTGTCCATCACTGGCTACGATAGCCAACGCATCCGGAGTCAGGTCAAAGTAAATACCATTCATCACCGGACGCAGCTCATCCTGCGCAGTGGCAAATATCGAACGGTTTATGTTGGCAGCCAGCACGCCCGAATCAATCGTGATTACATTGACATTCTCAGGCATCGTCAGCATCTTGGGATATTCTGCAGCGCCCATGATGGTAAAGTTATATTCACCGCCTTGATATATCACCTTGATTGTAGCCAGTTCGGTATCAACGACTACAGTCAAAGGCTGCTCGGGCAGCTCTCTCACAGCGTCAAGCATGGTCTGGCTCTGAATGGCAAAAGCCCCTTCTCCAGAGTTACTGTCCAGTGCCACAGTAGACTTCATCATGTTTTCGCTGTCCGACGAAGTAATCGTCAGCGAACCATTGTTCACCTCAAACAAGAAACATTCCAGTATAGGGAGTGAGTTTTTACTACTGATAACCTTTGCCAAGGTTTGTAAACGGCTGCTAAGAGCGTTGCTTGATATTGTAAATTCCATGCCTATATTATTTATATGGTTTTTAATTGAATATAGGCACAAAAATACAAAAAAGCTGCTTGCGGTGCAAAAAAATAGGCAAATATTTTCGTCTTTCTCATAAAATTTAGTAATTTCGCGGAAGATAATAATCTCGAAAACAAATATATAATTATGAAATGGAACTACAAGGTAAGGTAATCGCAGTGCTGCCCGCACGCAGCGGCGTTTCAGCACGTGGAGAGTGGAAGAGTCAGAGTTTTGTAATCGAAACCCACGACAGCTTCCCTCGCAAGATGGTATTCGATGTATTTGGCGAAGAGCGTCTCACTCGTTTCAACATACAGTTAGGCCAGGAGGTCAATGTTTCTTTCGACATTGATGCTCACGAGTATAATGGCCGTTGGTTCAACAATATCCGCGCATTCGACGTTCGCTTGGTCGACCCCAACACCGTTAGCGCAGCCCCTGCAGCCCAGGCCGCTCCCGCAGCGCCTCAGCAGCCCGCCAACGCCCCATTCCCACCCCAGCCCGAGCAGAGCAACAGCGATGACGACCTGCCATTCTAATGACAGAACCCATATCATGAATATGATGACAACTCCCAAGGCCCATTAGGACTTTGGGAGTTTTTCTTTTCACGCCACAAGAGCCCTAACCACCAGCCCCTCACGAGCCACTCATACCCAGACAAGATAAACCCCATAAGAGTATACCTTCTACGATAGCTTTCACCACCTGCACTTTACAAGGACACACCATAGATTCCCCCACCCATGCAGAGAGACACATATATAATAAGGTATATAGAGCATCTACACAGGTTCAGAATACGACGAGACTCATGCTCCATCCACCCCACACATCCAGAATGTGAACCACACCAGGTTGGCATTCTCGCCCCTTGGGGAGAGTTAGAGAGGGGCTTCCCCAAGCAGCTATTTTTTCACCGCTAAAGGCGGACTTTTTGAACGGCCGACGGCCGCTTTTTGAACCGTGATGGCTGTTGTCGTCATGCAATGCATGACATTGGTGATGACGGTGATGACAAGAAGGAAAACTTGTTTTCAGACCGGCGTCACCATCAGCCCCAATAAGGCGAAGCCGACAACAGCCACCACGGCTTTTTGTCTTTATCTCCATCCCTTAATAGTTAAAGCAAACAGAGGTAAAAACATGGAAACTCTCCCACAAGCACCACCATTTACAGCGTTGTCGACAGAACGGAGCTCTATCACACCACCCACCCCATCATTTCACCAATAACTATGCGTAACTCACCAAGTTAGCATTCTCGCCCCTTGGGGAGAGTTAGAGAGGGGCTTCCACAAGCAGCAGCAACGCTGTAGGTGTTGCGTTTCCCCAGCCCAGGGTTGCGGGCGAAAGCACGCTACCCTGGGTACACGCCCACCCCACCATCATGGCTACGCTGTAAGTGTTGCGCTTAGCCGAAGGCGTTACCCGCAGTGGGCAAACAACCCAAAGATTTCGGTATCAGACCGAATTTCGCTACAAAAGATTTTGGTATTAGGGCATAAATCCACAAAAAAGATTTTGGTATCAGACCGTATTTTGCCATAATAAATTTTGGTATCAGGGATTTTTCATGTAACTTTGAGGGCAAAAAGGGAATTATGTCAGATGTAATATTCAAGCGTAAAATCTATTCCAAACTAAAAGAATGGAAAGAGACCTCTAAAGGCAAAACAGCCTTGCTTTTAGAGGGAGCAAGGCGTATAGGTAAGTCTACCATTGTGGAAGAATTCGCTCAAAAGGAATACCGTTCATACATTTTGATAGACTTCAATGAAGCCTCAAAAGAAGTCAAGGGACTCTTTGACAACTTGATGGACATAGATTATATTTTTTTGTTCTTGCAGAATATTTATAAGACCACATTGTACGAAAGAGAGTCTGTGATAATCTTTGACGAAGTACAACAATGCCCTAAAGCTCGACAAGCAATCAAATACTTGATAAAGGATGGCAGATACGATTATATTGAAACAGGTTCCCTTATTAGTATTCGAAAGAATACCAAAGATATTAGCATACCCAGTGAGGAATATCGACTTGAGATGTTCCCAATGGACTATGAAGAGTTTCGATGGGCAATGAATGATGAGACAACAATGCCTCTGATGCACAAGTTCTTTGAAAAGAAAATGCCATTAGGCGATGGCTTAAATCGTCAGAAAATGCGCGAATTGAGATTGTATCTGTTGGTTGGAGGAATGCCACAAGCTATCAACGCCTATTTAGATACAAACAATTTGCAGCAAGTTGATATGATAAAACGACAGATTATACAACTGTATGCAGATGATTTTAGAAAAATAGACCCTACGGGGAAAATTTCGAAACTATTTATGGCTATACCCTCACAGCTAAGCCGTAATCTGTTGCGCTACCAACCTACACCTGTAATTGGAAAAACGGGCGCTGACAAAATCGACGAGATGATTCTTTGCCTGGAAGACAGCAAGACTGTCAACGTGGCTTATCATGCAGATGACCCCAATGTTGGAATGTCATTGACAGCCGATTATGGAAAATATAAATTATATATAGGTGATACAGGATTGTTTGTGACAATGGCATTTTGGGATAAGGATTTTACGGAAAATCTCATATACCAGAAACTGCTCAACGACAAATTGTCAGCCAATCTGGGATATGTATATGAAAATCTAATTGCACAAATGCTTCGTGCATCTGGCAACAAACTGTTTTACTATACCTTCCCCAAAGACGACACCCATTCTTATGAGGTAGACTTTCTCTTGTCGAGAGGCAACAAACTTTGCCCCATTGAAGTAAAATCGTCTGGATATAAAACTCATGCATCGTTAGATGCTTTCTGTCTCAAATATTCAGATAGAATAAACCAGCCATATCTACTTTATACGAAAGATTTTCATAAAGATGGGAACGTGCTGTTAGTGCCAGTTTATATGACCCCATTGCTATAAAGCTAAAAGTTCAATATAATCAACGCCGAACAGAAGGTGAGAGCGGCCACTTTAGGGAGAGTTAGAGAGGGGCTTCCACAAGCAGCAGCAACGCTGTAGGTGTTGCGTTTCCCCAGCCCAAGGTTGCGGGCGAAAGCACGCTACCCTGGGTCTACACCCTCTCCACCATCATGGCTACACTGTAGGTGTTGCGCTTAGCCGAAGGCGTTACCCGCAGTGGGCAAGCAACCCAAAGATACCCCAATTCGGGATAAGATAGCGATTAGTTGCATGTTAAGAGAGATACATGAATTCTCTTCCCATGCCATCAGACATGGGCTATATATAAAGAATCGAAAGAGATTATTCTGTCCTTAGAACAATGTAAGTTGCTTCGTGTCTTCGATGCAGTATCCTTGCAATGGCTTTGGCTTGTTATCAAAGAAACAATATGCTCCCAAGGCTGAAATAAGGTTCATGATAAAGTTGCTTACAGATCTATGGCGTGAATGTACAATCTGTGCCGTATTCTTCAGCATGTCGTTAATGGTTTCGATAATGTATCTCTTGCGCAGCATCATTCTGTCATAGAACGGCATCAGCTTGTTTTTCATGTTTACGCGCAACCCTGTCACCAGCTGTATTCCATCCTCAAAGAGGAAGTCAAACAGCTTCTGTGAAATATAGCCTTTGTCAGCGAACAGCTTGCCATACAAACGTTTAGCAAGAACCTTGAACACATTCGGGTCCTTGTCGCTGACATTTGCACCAGTAAGTACAAACGCTATTATCTCGCCTCTGTCATTGCACGCAAGGTGGAGCTTAAAGCCATGACACCAACCCATAGTTCCTTTTCCGTCAGTGGCAATTCCCTTGAATACCTTATTGGCATATCTCCTGAGATTATGGCATACGGGTATCATCGTGGAATCAACGAATGTTATGCCGGTACATCTTCCGAAAGCTCCCAGATTAAGGAAGAACATGAGCTGGAAGAACACGCGGCTTTCCAACTCCACAAAGCGGTTGTACGACACGGCTTTCGGAAAATAAGACTTCATCGTACCCTTAATAAAGAACAGGTAGTAGTGCTTGAAATTGCGGAATGTACCAAAATGAAAATACAACAGAATGGTCATGATTTCACTGTCGGACAACGATGCTGCACGCCGTCTACGCTTCACTCCGCTATTGTCTTCCAGCAAATTTCCTGCATTTTCTGCATCAAAATGTTTGCAAAACTCGTCTATAATACAAAATAATTCTGTAACTTTGTAATCGGTAGTCATATTAAATATTTTTGTAACTTGTTGTAAATCACCTATAAAGGTACAAAATATTTGTGAGACTACCAACTTTTTTATGAACAAAATCTTATCCCGAACTGGGGTAAAGATTTCAGTATCAGACCGAATTTCGCTACAACAGATTTTGGTATTAAGGCATAAATCCACAAAAAAGATTTTGGTATCAGGGTTTTTTCATTTTACAGCGTTGTCGCCAGAACAAAGCTCTATCACGCCTCACACCCCACCTTTTCACCAATAACTATACGTAACTCACCAGGTTAGCATTCTCGCCCCTTGGGGAGAGTTAGAGAGGGGCTTCCACAAGCAGCTATTTTTTCACCGCCAAAGGCGGACTTTTTGAACGGCCGACGGCCGCTTTTTGAACCGTGATGGCTGTTGTCGTCATGCAATGCATGACATTGGTGATGACGGCGAAGACAAGAAGGAAAACTTGTTTTCTGACTGGCGTCACCATCAGCCCCAAGAAGGCGAAGCCGACAACAGCCACCACGCCTTTTTGTCTTTATCTCCATCCCGTAATAGTTAAAGCAAACAGAGGATAAAAGACCTGGAAATATCCCCCCACAAGCACCACCATTTACAGCGTTGTCGCCAGAACGAAGCTCTATCACGCCTCACACCCCATCATTTCACCAATAACTATGCGTAACTCACCAAGTTAGCATTCTCGCCCCTTGGGGAGAGTTAGAGAGGGGCACCACAAGCAGCTGTTTTTTCACCGCTAAAGGCGGACTTTTTGAACGGCCGGTGGCCGCTTTTTGAACCGTGATGGCTGTTGTCGTCATGCAATGCATGACATTGGTGATGACGGTGATGACAAGAAGGAAAACTTGTTTTCTGACTGGCGTCACCAACAGCCCCAATAAGGCGAAGCCGACAACAGCCACCCCGGCTTTTTGTCTTTATCTCCATCCCTTAATAGTTAAAGCAAACAGAGGTAAAAACATGGAAACTCTCCCACAAGCACCACCATTTACAGCGTTGTCGCCAGAACGAAGCTCTATCACGCCACCCGCCCCATCATTTCACCAATAACTATGCGTAACTCACCAGGTTAACATTCTCGTCCCTTGGGGAGATTTAAAGAGGGGCTTCCACAAGCAGCAGCAACGCTGTAGGTGTTGCGTTTCCCCAGCCCAAGGTTGCGGGCGAAAGCACGCTACCCTGGGTACACGCCCCCCCCCACCATCATGGCAACGCTGTAAGTGTTGCGCTTAGCCGAAGGCGTTACCCGCAGTGGGCAAACAACCCAAAGATTTCTATATCAGACCGAATTTCGCTACAAAAGATTTTGGTATCAGGCGGTAATTTGCCATAATAAATTTTGGTATCAGGCTTTTTTTACCGCCAAAGGCGGACTTTTTGGACGGCCGACGGCCGCTTTTTGAACCGTGACGGCTGTTGTCGTCATGCGAAGCATAGCGTTGGAGGTATTGGTGACGACAAAGAGGAAAACTCGTTTCCCGTCAGGCGTCACCAACAACTCCAACAAGGCGAAGCCGCCAACAACCACAACGGCTTTTTGTGTCTATCACTTCCTTTAATAGATGTAGCAAATAGAGAACAAATGGCAAGGGACTTTTCCCTCAACCAGTTTCCGCGGGAACGTTCCACTATGCCTTTCGGACGCCCACAAGCAGCAGCCACTCAGAACCGAAGGTCACCGACGCTGTACGACGCGGAAAGATAATGTCGTTGCGTTTAGCCGAAGATGTCACCCGCAGTTGACCTGCTGTTTCATCTATAAATCTCAACACCTACAGCGAAGCCAAGAATAAGCGCGGAAATTCGGATGATTCCCAACGTATTGCGACCCACATAAACGCATAGAGCCGGACTCCCATACTATGGAAATCCGGCTCTATGCACCATTCTATTGGACACATATACGGCAACAACTATTCGTCGTCACCCGACTCATCCGCAAACAGCAGATGCACCCGCCGCTTATCGCTCAATTCTATCAGAAGCTGCATGTGCTCATCATCCAGTTTGCCGGCCTTCATCTGTTTCTTGTTATACTTCCACCAGTTCAGAAGGCCACGCTTATCCGCCTTCTTCTTATTGGGAAACTGCCCATGTTCCTCAACATAAGCCAATAGCTCCTTGTAGCTTTCCTGCCAATTGGCCTCACGCTTTGTCATATTCTCCATAATCTCTGCTTAAACACAGCAAAAGTAACAAGTTCCATCGACACCGCCAAATATACCGGCCACCTATTTATATATGTAGCACGAATTATCTGCAACCGCTCATCACTACAACGCAATTATTTCTCTAATGCTTCGAGAGCAGCTGCCGCATCTTCTTTGGCTATCTGCATACAACGAGCCACATACTCAGCACTTATCAATTGCATGGCTCCAGAACGATGCTCCATTTCTACAAAATCGCTTACCCGTTTTACCAATTCTTCCATAACATCCTTAATCACAACAATTATAACACCAAACGTAGAGAACTTAGGTTCAAGCTACAGCTTCCATTAATATTCTCACCGTTCGGTAAGAATAACCTTAAATGTTTGAAATATGAGTTTAATATCATACCAGAACGAATTGTGCTTCACGTACTCCAAATACAGTTTTATCTTCTCCTGCATGATTACATGAATGTAGTAATCTTCTGGATCTTCTGCCATTTCCATCAATTCATTCTCGTTACGGAACTTTATGCTTGCAGGATCAGTAATGCCAGGACGGACATCCAACACGTGCATCTGTTCTGGTGTCCAGTAATTCACATAGTGGCGCACTTCCGGACGCGGACCCACCAAACTCATGTCGCCAACAAATACATTTATTAACTGTGGTAGCTCATCAAACTTATATTTACGTATAAAATAACCGGAACGTGTCACGCGAGGGTCCCGACCGCCAATGGTCACCAACGAGCCCTTGTCCGCTCCTATACACATGGAACGGAACTTATATATTCGGAAATCCTTATTACCTCTTCCCACGCGCACTTGCCTATAAAAGACGGGACCTTTGGAATCCAGTTTAATCCATACCGCCAATATCAAAAACAACGGACTCAATACAATCAAGCCACACCCAGAAGCAACGATGTCAAATAGTCTTTTCATATATATAGGATAAAATAAGCCCGAAGTTCAAGATATTATACCTCTATCTTCGGGCTTTTGTATTAATTACAATTCAGATACTATCTCTACGAAATTATCAATCACATACTCCACATCCTCATCAGTCATTTTGGTATTCAGTGGCAGCGTAATCTCGTTCTCAAACGCATGGAAAGCATTGGGGAAATCCTTGATGTCAAACCCCAACTTCTTATAGGCCGTCATCATAGGCAGAGGCTTATAGTGTACATTGGTTGCAATACCCCGCTCTGCCATCTTTTCTATCACCTGGTTTGCTTCCTCACGCGTCTTGCCGAGCAGACGCACCAGATACAGATGGCCAGACGATGTATAGTCCTCGGTATAATGCTTCAGCACAGCCACATCAAGTCCCGCAAAAGCCTCATCATAACGACCTATCATCTGGCGGCGACGCGCCAGCATGCCCTCATAGCGGTCCATCTGAACCAGTCCGATAGCAGCCACCACATCAGTCATATTACACTTATACCATGTACCAATGATGTCATACTCCCAAGCGCCGAGTTTAGTCTTAGCTAATGCATCTTTGTTCTGTCCATGCAGACTCAACAGCTGCGCCTTACGATAAAGATTCTCATTCCAGGTCTCGCCCACTATCTCTGGCACACCGCTGAAGGTATTGTCCTCATTCTTGTCCAAATCTTTCACCACCAGCTCATTGCCGAACGGCAGATTCCACGACAGTGCACCACCCTCAGCAGTAGTCAGATTCTTCACGGCATGGAACGAGAACGATGAGAAGTCTGCTATCGAGCCCACCATCTTTCCCTTGCGCGAAGCACCAAAGGCATGGGCTGCATCGCAACAGATGGCAACACGGCCAAGCATCTTCTGCAAGTCAGTCTTAGGAGCGAAGATGTCCTTCTTGCGCTCCACTATCTCGAACAGACGGTCGTAGTCACAGGGAATACCGGCCAAATCAACAGGGATAATAGCCTTAGTATTAGGAGTCACGGCCTTCTCCACAGCGTCATAATCCATCTCGAGGCAATCCTTCTGCACATCGACAAAGACGAGCGTAGCCCCAACATGTTCTACCACCGAAGCACTTGCCGTATAGGTATAAGCAGGCACAATCACCTCATCACCTTCGCCTACGCCCAACAGCCTCAGCGCCATTTCAGCACAAGCCGTCTGCGAGTTCAGGCATACTGCCTTGTTCACACCCACATATTCGGCTACTTCCTTTTCCAACTTCTTTGTGCGCGGTCCGGTTGTTATCCAACCAGACAAAATGGCATCACGCACTTCTGCCGCCTCAGCCTCCGTCATATCCGGCGGAGAGAAAGGCACATTACGCAATTTCATTGTCATAATATGATTATAAATATCTAATTGTTCAAATTATTTGTTTGGATAATTTCGATTATCGCCGATTTATTTGTTTGGATAATTTCATTTTCCGGCGATTTATTTGTTTGGATAATTTCATTTTGTTATCTTTGCGACTGAAATACAGCAATTAACAAATTAGCAGAAATCGACTATCTTCTGCCATCGCATCTTAATATTCTTCCCATTGAAGTCAAAGCAGGAAACCAAGGTGGAATGAAAAGTCTGTGGGCTTTTATACTGAGAAGCATATCACCGAGGCCATCCGTTGCTCATTAGAGAATTTCAGAGAGTTTTGTTATACTCATAAAGAAGGTAAAGATACCGTTCGTCATGTCAACATATTCCCTCTATATGCTGTTTCGCAGATAATATAATCTACAGCATCTGAAACTATGTAAACTATTCCACATAGTCCAATTTCGCATTCAAGCCATCCACCTTACTTTCGGCCGACCTGCGTCTCTTAACCTCATCCTAAATGGGTATCTGTGTGCCATTTGTGGAATATATTATAAAGAACTTTGTTACTTGAGAACTAAGGCATTGCCTCCGTCTATCACTGGAAATAGAACCTTTCCAAATCTTCACTGCCATACATAAGTCAATGTGCAAATTCAGAATCGAAGATACTTCTTCCTAATATAAGCCCTAATTTGAGTGCTTACCGCTATTCTTTTCTTCTTAAGAAACCATACACAAACTGCCACACATAACCTATCATATTATAGTGTGCCACATCTTTGTATTTCCATGAATGTCTGAATGCATTGCCGATAACATGCCGACGCTGATACCATTGTCCTTTGCCACGATTGTAAATAAAAGAATCATCATACAAAGCACTATCTATAGCCCTTTCGGCAAACTCGCTATCAGTAAAAATAGTTTTGTCATGCAATTCCACACCAAGATAATTTACGGCAATAGAATTAAGCACATCTACAAATCCATCCAATCTGAATCTTTTGCATAGCGAATAAAAGCCCATCCACTCCACCTTATCTTGATTAGCTTTAATCCAACAAGCCCAATCCACAAAATGCCGCAGATTAATACCTTCTACCAGAAAATGCGTCAATGAATGATAAAGCATAAACAACCCCTCGGCCTCAACGGGCAACACATAAATGTCAGTTCCTTCCAATCTTTCAAGTTGACTGCTATTCTTTACAGCCTCAACCATGTATTTATGCAGAGCCAAATCCGTACCACCACGACGGGCTGAAGTAAAGTACCGGTGGTTCTCGATTGTCAGATTCCTATAACCAATATGCGAATGTTTGTACCATCCATCCTCCACCATCATACCTTTATCACGAGCTATCTCATTTCCCTGCCTATAAGCACAGTTTCCATGTGCATCCGTCAAATAGCAGTCAAAGTCTCCAAACTCCCTATGTGCTGGCTTAGGATAATATCTACCATGAGCCAATCCTTTGAAAACGATAGTTTTAATATCATGTTCCTTCCAGAGTTCCACAAGTTTCTTTACCCAATCTGTATATTGCGCATTCCTTTTCTCCACAAATACCGTCTGGGCATACCATTGCATCAATGTCATGCGATCAGGAAAAGAATAGCAAGTCGCATCATCTTGCCTCAATATTTCCAATGCCTCATACGCCAGCCCGCGCACACCTTGCACTTGTGAAAGATTCATTACACTCTGCCAATCCACATTATTTATCATATCACACGCTCGTCCATTTATGGCAATATCCAACAAGCGCAATAATGTTTCAGCAGACTTATCCATTATGGTCCTATTCATTGTCTCTTTACATACCACATCTTCTTCCAGCCATTACCCACGACATTCATCAATGTCCAAAATGTTGCCATCACAGGATTCATCTCTTCTGCCACATGAAACAAAGGATAATGTGCCCATATACGTTTCCATAATGGCTTAGGGGTAATGCTCACCTGACGGCGACGATACTTTGCCAAGTTCTCCCTCAACAAATAGCAAGGAGCTCTTCTGACAACTTTCAGCCACAGAGCTGTATCATTATTCTTACGTACATCCTTTATCTGCACCAGTCCTATCCTTTCTCTGTCGTACATCACAGCCAAGCATCCTGGCCAGCAGCACATAAACATAGCCAACTTGCTTACTTTCTTAATGCCCGACACATACACACCCAAGTCTTTGCCGTCCTCGCTCATCTCCGTATATTCATGATAAGAGAAGGCATAGCCATTCTCCGACATAAACTTCAGTTGATGCTCCAATTTCTCAGGCAACCACAAGTCATCCGAATCAAGGAAGGCGATCCAGCGTCCCCTTGCCCTACGCAAAGCATTATTGCGGGTTATTGCAGCCCCAGAATTCTGGGTATTACATTCATACTTTATACGATTGTCCCTCTCAATAAACGGCTTTACAACTTCCTGCGTATTATCCTTAGAGCAATCATCTTGTATCAGCAGCTCCCAATTCTGGTAAGTCTGGCTCTGTATGCTTTTGATTGTTTCAGCAATGAAGTCTGCACACGCCCAAGTGGGAGTGATGATAGACACTAATCCATAATCTTGCATAATACAATTCCTTATCCCTTTATTTACTTCTTCTTCAAAGGGAAATCATTTATACTGAACTTCTCACCAAGCATCTTGTTGAATTCTGGAGTATAGAAGTCCATGAATCCACCCTGCGAGGTGAAGGTCAATTCGCCAAAGTATATTTTTCCATCTATATTGTATAGGTCAACACGAAGTTCAGGAAAACCCTTTGACAGTTTTTCTGCTATCTCCACCATTTTATCGAAGTTTTTAGGCTTAGGAATAATGTCTCCTCTCAGATAGTCTGAATTAAATACAGAAAATTCTGGATGTGCTTGCCAGTCCATGTCGTATGTCATCACATGAGCACTGTTGCCACCAGCACTACGGTCATTGCATATCCATGTGTAGTAGCACTTACCATTAAAACACCACATCTTATAGTCAGTCAACGATGTAGCACCCTTTTCTAATGGCAACACCTCTTCTGCTATAACACAAGGCTTCATATTCTTGTAATGAGGTTCTGCATGAAGCGCACCGATATTCTTGCGACTCAACCATTCCCCTATCATTTCTATATACTCAGCCTTCTTCTTTGGAGTGAGCTCCGATTTACGTATAATCTTGTTTGTTCCCTTGCCGTCACCATTGTTTGCCTTAATGATAAAAGTATCAGGTAGCACATCAAAGTTCACTTCCTCTTTCTTATACCAAGTGGCATAGAGCTTCACCAATGTGTCACCCAGACCTATTTTCTCCACATAGTCACGCACCGTTCGCTTGTCAGCCAATTCTGTCCATCTTGTAGTGTCAGAATAAAGTTTCGCCCACAATATTTTCTCATTCAATGTCTGAGGGTTCTTAAGGTTTAGCGGTTCCTTGAACACGTAGCGATAACGAATTTTCAACAAAGTCTCAGGAAAGTGATTACCCATAAACTCTGTAAACTTAATCAACGGCCAGAACATAATTCTGCCTGATTTGCTTAATGTTGGATGAAATGCCATACTATATTGTTTTTTTATTTTTTCAAAAATCTTCTTTTTATAAAGTCCTTCAACAGACAGTTTCCCAATGCAGGATGTTTAATCATATTATTGATAATATATCTGTGATTGGCTTTTCTATAAGCAGCATAGTTCCTACTTATTTCCGCATGATACTGTTCTGAGTTATCTTCTTTCTTAAGAACTTCATTCAAGTAGCCAAATCGCCATTCTGCAGGTATCTTTGATTCTTCTACTACAACAGGAGTACTGTCATTCTCGATATATATATATTCTACGCTTGGCTGTTTCGTGTCAAGGTCAAACTTTACTATAGCACCTATTTTTGTAGGTTCCCAAGCCATCTCAAAAACAAAGTTTCCAAGTGAGTAGAATATGTATTTACCATTATATTCCTCATATCCTTGAAGCACATGAGGATGCATACCTATTATAAGGTCAAAACCGATGTCAATCAACCAATGGGCAAACTTCTTTTGTGCAGACGATGGACGGTTTATGTACTCATTTCCCCAATGAATGTAGAGCACTTTGAATGCGTCCACTGGTAATGACTTCAGTTCTTTTTCTATTTCCTTATATTCAGGATTATACCAATATGAAGGCTCATCCGTAAAATCATCAATGCGAAAACAAAGACCTGTAAACGATACCGATTTTCCTTGATGATTCATTACAACAGACTTCTGTTTATTTGCTCCAAAACATTTTGAGCCATATCCGCATATAGCATCAAATGTCTGTTGGTACGCTTCTTTGCCATGCTGCATTGCATGATTGTTGGCAAGACCATACACATCAAAGTGATTAAGATTTTGCAAAACTCTTGGCTGTACCCTAAACACCTCTCCTGCAAAGCCTACATTTTCTGTCACATTTGATGCCACTCCTTCGAAGTTGCCAACCCAAAGATCATTAGCATTTCTTTCAAGCTTACGGAAAGGGTCAAAACCATTGGCAATTCTGGTACCAATACCAAAACCTGCATTGAAATACCAATCGGTTAGATTTATATCTCCAGTGAATACTAACATATTATAGATATTTTTTTAGAACATTCCAAGCTACTTCTTCAGAGTATTTATCAGCTTCTTTATATGCAGCTTTCTTCATATAATTCAGTTTGTTTCTGTCTTTATACAGACTTAAAATAGAATTGTTAAAAACTTCTTGGTTATTTTCGAATGGTACAATAACACCTGTATTTCCATCAGAAACAAACTCATGCGAATGTTTCCATTCTGTCACAATAACTGGAATTCCAGATATATACGCATCCAAAATACTACCGGGAAATCCCTCAGTGTAATATTTTGTTGGCAGAAGCATCACATCATATCGTTTTAACGTTTCATGTATCTTTTCTGGAGCTAAAAGCCCTCTATAAGAAACAATATCATTGTTCGCTTCCACTTTGCTTAAGAAATCATCTTTATCTTCAAGAGCGATTCCTCCATAGAATGTAATGCTGCTATTGGGGCAATTATTTCTAATGAAGTTGAGAGAGTTAAATATTACGTCATACCCTTTCATCTTATTTACACGGGCCATAAATACTAATCTCAAACCCTTCTCATTAGTAATTTCTTGAATTGTCCTTTCATATTTACGAAAATTAGGAAAAACTTCTGAATTTATAAAACCACACATGCTTATCAAATCATCGTTCACCTTTATCATCTCTGGTAGAAAGGCCTTTATTTTTTTGCTCATATTCATCTGTTTTGGATGAGATCTGAACTTTTTGCTTCCTAAAAAATACTCTACTTGCCATCCTCCTATACATATACTAATAATGTCAAATCTGAATATCTTAGACATATAGTAAAAGAGAGGAAACAAGATAGTGAGATTATTCAAACAAGGCAGAATTATCAACGTGTTGCAAGTTATAAGCCTATACAACATTACAAATCCTAACCATGGCTTTTTCCTTAGCGTTAAAGTATCTATATATGAATGCTCGCCTTCATGTTTCTTTTGAAGAAGGTTATATACATTCCTCGTTTTTATCGTTTGTCCATCAAGTTGGTTGTTTTCATAACCAAATGCCCCGATAACTAAAACTTTATTCATTTTCTATATTTTATTATTTTAGCAGGCACACCACCTACAATAGCAAAAGCTTGTACGTCTTTTGTGTCAACTGCTCCAGCTCCGATTACGGCTCCATCGCCTACTTTTACACCAGGCATGATAATAACCCTCATTCCTATCCAAACATCATTTCCAATGATAACCTCAGCTTCACGCATACCTTGTCTGCCCATCGGAATATCTGTCCGCTCTATGTTATGAGTATGAGTAAGAATAGTTACATCTGGCCCCATCATTACATTATTACCTATTTTAAGCGGACCATGCACCGAGCAATTGACACCAAGTCCACTACCAGAACCTATACAAATACTCCCCCCATTTGCAAAATGGGCACCACTTTCAATATTTACATTATCACCACATTTATCAAAAATGGGACGACAGATTACACGTCTGATTTTTCTGGCCCAGTGTGTCATCGGACTTGTTGATGCAGGCAAATACTTTGCAAATCCGTAATATGCAACCAAGCATAAGAGTTTCTTTATTTTCATACTATTTATTCTACTATATTATTAACATACCCCTCTGTTGCCCAATCCCTATGCTTGATAATGCAAGGATTGCCAAATACTTCGGAATGTGAAGGTATATCTATATTTACAAAACTATTGGGAGCTATCATGACATCATCGCCTATAGTAACATTTCCTACGATAGCCGAATTGATGCCTATCCACACTCTATCACCGATAGTAGGATAACCTTTGCGGCTTCCTCTGTTCACTTGACCGATGACAACTCCCTTGTGGATATTGCAGTTGCGTCCTATCTTTGCTCTGCAATTGATGGTGATGTTATAGGCATGGCCCAAATATAAGCCCCCCCCAATCTGCTGACTTGCAGATATTTCCAACCCTCTACGGTTTGCCCATATTCGGAATAAAGCCTTATATATAAGTTTCAATGGAGCAAAGGAGGCTAACGAGGCCTTGCGATAGAGAAAAAGGAAAATTCTGATATATGTCTCGGGCTTACCTCTATAACGAGCAATATCAGCATTATATAATTCATTGAATTTACTCATAACATATTATTTATTAAATAGTTTTTATCTGATTCAAAAACATTTTGGTGTATGAAACTGCTCCTATTGTATTCATGTGCGTAGGATCATTGAAGAACTCTTTATGTTCAACAAAATCAGGCAACTGAGAGTTGTTTAAGAACAATGCACCATACATATTACATATCTTCTGCATTTCCACGGCTGACTTATTGTTCATATCGCAAACTCTATACATTGGAGAGTCTACAACTACAACTTTTACACCTTTTTCTTTTGCACGTGAAAGCGTTGCCTTGAAACGTTCTACCTTTGTCTTGCTCAATTCCGTACAATTCAGCTCCACCTGTTTCAATTCCAATTGTTTCTTCAACTTCTTAGGTTGCAGAGGTAAATAGCCTTTTTCTGTCTCGTCCACAAATGAGCTTCGTCCACGATAGCGCATTAATAT
The DNA here is from genome assembly GCF_002251325.1 of Prevotella sp. P4-67. NCBI lineage: Bacteria > Pseudomonadati > Bacteroidota > Bacteroidia > Bacteroidales > Prevotellaceae > Prevotella > Prevotella sp. P4-67. The sequence continues at coordinate 4,013 of NZ_NPJL01000019.1, read as the reverse complement.
GCGATGAATAATAGAATTGTATTGGTATAACCGGCTATTTAGCCTTGCATATTCTGTCCATGGCAACTCTTCTTGAATGGCAGATGTTACCCACGGATTTTTCTCGTAATATTGATAAAGATTCTCCAAAGGATCATCAAAGCCATCAAATAAGTATTCTGTTCCATTCTCCCATATAATCAATTTAGGAGTATAGCGATCAAGAATAGAATTCACCACACAACAATTATAACTAAAGAAGCAACCGTCACGGGCAACATTGTATGCAGGCATACCTAACGAATCTTCTATTATCTGAGTGACATAATGATGTGCAGCACGTGACGAACCAACTATAACAACTGGTGTGTGTACATCGTTAAGCGAGTAATATGTCTTTCCAGTATCACCTTGATTGCTTATTTGTGGCAGCATCCAATCCATCACTTTACCAATTGTCACATCTACTACAGTAACCATTGTCAGTACTACTAAAACTGCAACACAAAATTTTGACAAACCTTTCTTCATAATGGTCTTAGAATTGGAAATAAATGAAAGAACCGCCATTGAGCACACCAAACGCCAATATATAAACCACCAGCAATACGACAGTAGCATAGCGCACCGCCATAAAACGAGAACTGAGCAGATGAATGTTCAATCGCTTCTCCTCGATGAAATCATAGATGAATACGATCGCCATCGCAATGAAGGCCATCAGGAATATATTGGTGTCGACAAACGGACTCCCCGGTTCCGTAAATAGCTTGTTAAAGATCATCTTCACATCTCTCAGGTCACTCACACGAAAGAAAATCCAAGCGAAATTAACGATGGCGAAGGTCATCATCCAACGCAGGAGATTCGCCATAGAAAAACCGTCCGCAACATTCTTAATCTTGTCACCATATATTATCCGTTCAATTACCATACAAGCTCCATGCATCGCTCCCCATATAATAAAGGTATAGGCAGCACCATGCCAGAGACCGCTCACCGTAAAGACAATCATCGTGTTGAGTATCCATCGGGCTTTGCTGCAACGGTTGCCACCGAGAGGGAAATAGATATAGTCACGAAACCAAGTAGTAAGCGAGATATGCCACCTGCGCCAGAAATCCGTTACGGTCTTTGCGAAATACGGACGGATGAAGTTTGTCTGTAGTTCAATGCCAAGGAGCCGTCCACTACCGATAGCCATCAGCGAATAGCCTGCAAAGTCGGCATATATCTGTATGGTGTACATTATCGATGTGAAAAGAAGCGTAGTGCCATTATGTTGTGCTATGTTGGCATAAACAGCATCCACATATATTCCTAAACGGTCTGCAAGACATAATTTCATTACCCCCCCAGTAGCAAAATTTTGCATGCACTTACAGCCTTATCGTAATCAAAGCTCCGCTTCTTGAAGTACTGAGGCAACTGCTTCTGCGCCCTACTGATAGGACCGCTCAAGATGCTTGGGAAGAACATCACGTAAGCGAGATAAGCCAACACATCCCGAGTTGGTTCTACCTTCCGTTGATACACATCTATACTGTAACTCAAAGCCGTAAACGTATAGAAGCTGATGCCCACAGGCAGCAGAATCTTCAATGTATGCACGTTTATCTCTGTACCAAACAGCGAGAACGCATCAGCAAACGACTGCACAAAGAAGTTGAAATACTTGAAGAAAAACAGGATTCCGATATTAAGTACTATCGCACCTACATTGATCCGCTTGCGCTTTTTTTCGTCGGCAGTACTGCCCATCCATATTCCTGCAAAGTAGGTGGAGAAGGCAGTGATGAGCAGCAGCCCGAGAAACCGCCAGTCCCACCAACCGTAAAACACGAGGCTTGCCGCCACTATAAGTCCGTTCTGGAGCGTCTTGCTTCCACGGCACACTGTCCAGTAGAGGATGAATACTACTGGAAGGAAAATCAAATATTCAAGAGATTGGAAAGTCATAAATTCGAATTACAGTTTATCGATCAACTCCACATACGCTTTCAAAAACGCCTCTTCCGTGTTGCGCTCCAGACAGAGTTGGCGATTTCGTAATCCCATCTGCCTGCATTCTTCTGGTGAAAGGTTGATAATTTGCCTAATGGCTTTCACTATATCTTCTGCTTTTTCCGGATTGAATAGGAATCCATTGATGCCCTCTTCGACGATATAGGGATTCTCATAGACATTGCTGCAAATTACGGGCAAGCCACAAGACATAGCCTCTGCCACCACATTCGGATATCCCTCGAACAAACTTGGAAGACAGAAAATATCCGACTTACGGTATTCCTCTTCAATCTTCTGATTGGGGTTATGAAGTGTAAGGTAACCCGCAATATCAAGCAAATGGTATTCTTTCTCCACCTCGGCATAGTAGGCTGCATTATGCTTTTTGTCGCCATACCAGTCAAAGTGAACCTTCAAGCCCATCTCCTTGATCATACGAATGGCCTTCATATAAGTCAGTACATTCTTCTGTTGTGTGTAACGAGCCACAGTTATTATCCTCGGCACATCGTTTTGAGCAGGAACCTCGGAAGGCGTGAAACGCTTGACATCCACGAAATTGATAATTGGATGAACCTTGGAAGCAAGAAACGGAAAGTTTTTGCGAATAAACTCTCCTTGACTGTGAGAATTGGGTACAATAGCATCCGCCATCCGATACAAGTTGAATTGTATCTTGTCGCTTCGCGTAATGCCAGTATTATTATTCCGTTCGGACACAATCAATTTGGTTTTGAACAACAATTTTGCCAAGCACATCGTCTGATTCACGGAAGGCAAATAGGAGATTACAACATCCGGCTTATACCGTCTGACGTATCTCGCCGTTTTGAGCACACGTGTCTTTTTGTCCCATAGCTCTCGAACCAATTCATAGTCCACCCCATGCTGGCGCAGATAAGGCTCATAAAACTGGTTCTCCACGTAAGTAATCAACCGGCAAGGATATCCCGCTTTCGTCAGCATCACCGCCAAACCACATATCTGCCGCTCAGCTCCACCAGAGCCGAGGTTTTCAGTTATTAAGAGGATTCGTTTCATATCTTTTGTAGTGGATTTCTTAAATAATAGTACTCAGACATGATATATGCATAAAGAATATACGCCCACTTGGCTGTAAGTAACTGTCCAGAGAGGATACAAGCAAGCATAGGAATACACATCAGACCTACCATCAACAATCTCTTTTCTTTAAATAAAATCCAAGATTCCTTGCCAATCTTCCACCAAAATATTAGCCATAAGATTAAGCCTATTATTCCAGTGTAAATTAATAATTCCATGACCACATTGTGAGGACTGAAACCATAAGTTACTCCTCCAATGATTGAGATATGATTTAACGCTGTCTTGGCCACATTAACGTATCCAGTCTGCCCATACCCCCAAATAGGAGATTCAAACACGTAAGGTGTTAAAGATTCTGTAATCTTGTCACGACCTGAACTATTACCTTCTTCTACTGTTGTAGTAAGTCGTTCGATTAATATAGAATCACTATCTACTAATTTGTTAAATGCGTATGAACAACATACAATACCCAAAATGATGAAAGCAATTTTTCCCAATGCAGATTTTGTAGGATAAAATCCTATAATAGCAATAACGGACAACGCAAAAATCAAAAATGCAGTACGTGAACCCGTTGCAAATAGTAATCCAACTATTGGAATGAATGCTAAAATAAACAACAAACGGAATTTCTTTAATTTCAATTCGTCATTTAATATAAAACCATTCAAAATGACAATAGAAGATAGCCCCATATAGATTCCTAGGGCATTTGGATTTTCTCCAAACATCACCAATCGCAAATCCTCGCCTATCTCAATGCCAATACCTAAAGCAAAGAAAACAGACATGAGAATCCCTCCAAATGCCATTCCATACATACAATAAGATAATGCTTTCCTGTCAATCAGACTATGCACAAGTAGAAAAAGCATCAAAATAAAGCACATAAACATTGAGAATGGAAATACGGGAGTATTATAGCCACATTTATTTAAAATATTTACAAATGTAAA
>NZ_NPJL01000018.1:0-48645 GCF_002251325.1 Prevotella sp. P4-67 | reverse complement strand
AGACAAGCACATCCTATATTTGGCTAGATCACTAAAAACACGACAATCATTCTTATCTATATGGGAAAAATTAAAGGATTTCTCTTTGCCGTACGACACAGAGAAATCCTAATGACCGATTTGGGATAAAGGCAAGCACCCATGACAGAGGTGCTTGCCTTTATTGTTATTACTGCGATTTCGGGGGGCGAGCCTGGCCCTTGGCATACCTCTCGTTACAGAGGCAGCCACTATCGCCATGACCGCGGCATCAGTCTTCAGTGGTCCATTTCACCATCTTGGTCAGTTGCAGGAAATAGTCGTTTGACCAGATGTCAAGTTCCTTGGGATTGCGGACAAAGGGCAGCACGTCTGCCTTGACCTGCTTGATGTCTGCCGATGCCAGTCGCTCGCTCAGCTTGTCCAGAAACGACTCCTTGGTGATATCCTCCTGATTGAACTGTAAGGCCCGTTCATGCAGGTGGGCAAAGTCAAGAGGAATATTGTGGCGAACGTACCATTCGAAGTCATACCAGTCACGGCCTTTCACCCTATTCTTCCACACCCGATACAGCAATGCGTGTATCTTGCCTGCAAACAGGTCTGGCAGAGTGATGCATCGTGTCATGAATGACTGTGGCTGGAGAAGCAGTTTCTGTTCGGTATCAAACTTCAATGGTGGTTGCGTGTCTACTTCTATCTTTATCTTTACCGTTTTCTCCGTCTGGAAGGTGATATCATAGACATCAGTGTTATCCTTCAAGAAGGCAGACTCCTCTTTGCCAAAGTTCTTCTTGTCTTTCTTCTTGATCTCAACCTCGCGACCGACGAGGGCAAACTGATTGACTATCGGCTGGAAGTATCGGGTAAAGTCGAAGTGGTCATTGGGAGAGACGAGCGAGAAGTCCATATCTTCAGAGAAGCGCTGCAAACCATGGAAGATACGCAGACAGGTGCCGCCATAAAAGGCTGCCTCGTCAAAGAATCCCCCATTATACAGCCCTGCAAGGATTACCTGCTGATTGACCTCGAAGATGGCATTGCGCCTCTGCTGTTCGGTCGTAAGTTCATAGACCGACAACATCTGATTGTATATTTCGTTTGTGCTCATTTCTTCATATATTTTATCAGAGTTTCTATCGATTTTCCCTTTTTCCCGACTTGTGCATACCGCTCAAAGATACCTACATCCATACGCAGGAAGTCATCTATGTCCATGCGGATGTCACCTTCCAGATAAGCCTCAACATCCTTCAGATAGCGGAGATTGACATTAGGAGAATTGGCTATCAGGTCGCACAGCGCCTTTTCGGGTGTAGCCATCAGAAACGAGTAACTATGCTGGTTGATGCTTGTCACGCCTACAGAGAAGGCCTCGCGCGAAATCATCTGATACTCGAAGCACCCCACGGGGGTATCAAAGTGGCGGGAGTGCTTTATCGTCATCGACTGGGTGGTATAGACTGCCTCGGGTATCAGTCCGTAATAGCGCAAGGCTGTCTGTCTGGACACATACGAAGGAGCATAGAGATGATTGGCTATCAACTCTGTTGACAGGCTCACCCGCGACACCCTGGGGGCTATCACATATAGCCCTCTCTTAAGACGTATCACCTTGCCTGCCGTCTCAAGTTGAAGCACCTTTTGATTACCTGCCGACATTTCCGGGAATAGCGATGCCACCGTGGCGGTGCTTACTGGAATGTTGCCAATATGCTCTAAGTCCATAATCATGCCACAAAGATAGTCAAAACTGGTACAGTAAACAAACTTTTTATTGTTTTTCTATACCAATTTTGGCTGTTTTTACAATTTCGAGGCCATCCATGGGCACCATGAGGCTTGGTTTGTGCATGCCATGACCTTATTGGTTGCTTCCAAATTGACTATAGAATGTTCTTTAATCAGAAACAGTGGCGACAACATCGCTTTTGGTATAACAACAATTGTTTCTAACACTTGCCGAACGTTTTTTCGCATCGTTTAGGCATCCTTTTCATATAAAAGCAGTATATTTGCGGTGTAAAATATGATACTGGTATCAAAAAATGTACCCTAATATGATATTCGAACGTAAGAAATACTTGAATGAACTTATCGCAGGACGCGGAAACGGACTTGTGAAAATTATTACGGGTGTCAGACGATGCGGAAAGTCCTTTCTGCTGTTCAATATCTGGCACAACTGGCTGTTGAAACATGGAGTGACTGGCAGCCACATCATCGAGATACAACTTGATGACTTCCGAAACCGACGACTGAGAAAACCTGATGCTCTACTTGACTATATAGACTCCAAGGTAGTTGATGATGGCAATCCTTTTTATATTGTTTTGGATGAGGTACAACTGGTGGAAGATTTCATAGAGGTTATCCTTAGTTTAACCCACATAAGGAATGTGGATGTGTATGTATCGGGGTCAAACTCCAGATTCCTGTCGAGCGATATCGTAACGGAATTTCGTGGCAGAGGTGACGAAATACGCATCTGGCCTCTCACCTTCGATGAGTATTTCAAGGGTATTGGCGGCGACATACGCAAGGCATGGTTGGATTACTATACTTTTGGAGGACTCCCGCAGGTGGCTTTGCTGGAAACAGAAGAGAAAAAAACCGATTATTTGCATAATCTGTATGAAACTACCTATCTCCGTGATGTGATAGAGCGCAACCATTTGCGCAACCCTGAAGGAATGAAAGAACTTGTGCGAGTATTAGCTTCAGGAATAGGTTCGTCTACCAATCCAACGAGAATAGCCAACACATTTCAGTCTGCACAAGGCGTGTCCATAAAGCGAGATACGATAAAGCTATATATTGAATATCTGGAAGACTCATTCTTGATAGAGGAGGCCTTGCGCTACGACGTGAAAGGCAGAAAGTATATTGGTACCGAATCCAAGTATTACTTTGCCGATATTGGCATCCGCGCAGCTATTCTCGACTATCGTCAGCAAGAGGAAACACACATTATGGAAAACATTATCTACAATGAGCTCCGCAGTCGTGGATATAATGTGGATGTTGGGTTGGTTGAACTTGGGGGCAAGGACGAGAACGGAAAGTTTGTCAGAAGAATGCTGGAGGTTGACTTCGTGGTAAACCGCCCTCCATATAGAGTGTATATCCAGTCGGCTTACCACATGCCCACGACTGAGAAAGAGGCCCAAGAGAGCCGTCCGTTACTGTCAATCAACGACCACTTTCGAAAAATAGTCATTGTTGGTGACGACATCCATCGTAAGGAAGACGAATTTGGTATTCTGACCATTAGCTTATTGGATTTCCTGACAGATAAAGAGCTATTAAACCAATAGCCTCAGCCCATATATCCAGCCACTGAGGCTAAATAGTGCATGCCATGACCCACTCCATATTGATTGCGAGGTTGGATTTAGTCATTGCGTGACGGTATTTATTCTTTGCGGGCCACGATTTGGCCATATCAGGTTGCGAAGTCAGGTTAATTGCAGTCGGCAGAGGTTTCGGGAGAATTGGAGGCGGGCGGTTGGGCCTAATAAAATATCCGCAATGCCTGTCTATGGGCATTGCGGATAATGCTATGCTACCGGAGCCTCTGGCTGCGGTGGCTATCGTCGTGGGGCTTGCGCCCGGTTATCTACTTGCTGTGCTTCTGCCAGTACTTGGCGCCTTTGGCCTTGAGCTTCTCGGTGAAGGCGGCAGACTCGGCATCTACCTGTGCCTCCTCCTCGGGTGTGGCAAAAGCGTGGCGGTAGCCTTTCACTTCGTTCCAGTGGCCGCGGGTGAAGTCGGGCACCTCTACCGGCTTGTTGCCATTGTCCATCGACAACGAACCGAGCTCTGCCAGACAGCACCATTCGCCCAGATCATAGACATCCATGTCGAAAGGCAGTCCGTGCTGCAGACAGTAGACCAGACGGCTGTCCATGATGTAGTCCATACCGCCGTGGCCGCCTACCTTCTTGGCCTGAGCCAGATAGCGGGTCACGATGGGACTCTCATATTTCTTGGTGAGTGCACGGCGGTCGGCGGCGGGCATATAGGAGTGGCCCGAGAGATTGTCGGCCGACGGGCGCACGCCACTGTTCTTCATCTCATCGCCCGAGAGCGCGTAGCCCTCAGTAGGATATTTGTTGGCAAAGCCCTTGGTACCTGTGAGCTGGTACATGCGGTTGTAGGGCTGGGGCGTCATGGTGTTGTGGTGTATCTCGATGACCTTGCCATTCTCGGTGCTGATGAGGGTGGTGGTGTGGTCGCCGTTGGCAAACTTCTCGCAGGGCTTGCCCGAGAGCTTCTCTGCCCACGCCTTACCGTTCACCGACTTGGTATCCATAGCCACGAGAGTTTTCATGCGGTCGCCGCGGTGTATATCCAGCACCTGGGCGATGGGGCCCAGACCATGGGTGGCATATACATCACCCCGGAATTTCTGGTTGAAGTCCAAGCGCCAGCCCAGACGGTCATTGGCGTCCTTCTTCCAGTACATATCCCAGAACTGGGAGAGGTCATGGCGATAGGCACCCTGCACATAGAGCACCTCGCCGAACACTCCGTGCTGCGCCATATTGAGGCTGTTGAGCTCGAAAAAGTCATAACAGCAGTTCTCAAGCATCATACAGTGCAGGCGGGTCTTCTCGCTGAGGTCGATGAGCGACCATATCTCGCGCAGGTTCATGGCCGACGGCACCTCGATGGCCACGTGCTTGCCATGCTCCATGGCATACTTAGCCACAACAAAGTGGTGGAGCCAGTCGGTGGCGATATACACCAGGTCGATGTCCTTGCGCTCGCACAACTTCTTGTATCCGTCCTCACCGTAATATATGTCTGCCGGGGGCATGGATGCGGCGCGCAGAATGGTGTTGCAGGTGTCGGCGCGCTCACGCTCATGGTCGCAGAGGGCCATCACCTGGGTGCCGTTGATATGGGTAAAGCGGCGCACGGCGTCGGGACCGCGCATGCCCAGTCCTACAAATCCCACGCGCACCACCTTGAGCTTGGGTGCGGTGAGTCCCAGTGCGGGCTGCTGGCCGGCAGGACGTTCGGGAACCTGGGTGACAATAGTGCCATCCACTGTCTTGTAGGGCCAGTCAAAGGCCACCTGGGCGCTGGCGGTGAGCGCTGTCATAAACAGTCCCACCAGTATCAGCAAAGTGATGATTTTCTTGTTCATTACGTCTTTAATTTAGATTGTTATGCAAAGTTAAGGCTTTAATCATCAATCCCCAAACGAAAGGGACGAAAAACAACATGCCCGGAACGTTTTTTATCTTCACGTCCCGGGCACGCCGTGTGGTTATTTCGGCCTCCTGTCTATTTGCAGGTGGCGATATTAAACTCGTTGACCTTGGATATCTTGTGGTTGTTGCCCTCGATGACCGAGATGCACAACTTCACGTTACCGACCTTGATGCGGTTGTCGGCCTTGACCAGTGCGGTGTAGCGTATGCCGCATCCGGGGGCAATCTTCTCCACATGCACGCCGGGCGAGATGAAGATATGGCGGTTGCCGGTGGCTTCGACCACCATGGGCTGTACATCATAGATGGTCTGACGGCCGTTGTTGTAGACCTCAAAGACCACCTTGCACAGCTCATTGCGGCTTATGCGGTTGTCGCCATTAGCGTCTATAAACCGGGCGTTGCGTATCTCTATCGTCGGCGTATAGGTTATGCCCTCGGCGATATTCTCCACGCTCGACGAACCGGGCAGCACCTGCGTGGGCTTGGTGCCCTTCTCGCTGTTGCCGCCATCGCCGGGGGTGAACTCGATGCGGTCGTCGCCGCCGTTGTTCTCGTCGAAACCGCTGCCATATCCGGCTTCGCTCTGCTGGGTGGTCACGGGTTGCTGGGCGCGTGGACGCTGGCGCCGCTGACGGCTGGTATAGGTGTCGTCGTCATAGTCACGCTGACGCTGGCGACGGCTGGCATATCCGCCGTTGTCATAGCCCTGCTGTCGCTGCTGGTCGGCGGCGTTGCCGATGATGCCACCCAGCACGGCACCACCCGCCATGCCCACGATGGTACCCATGTCGTGACCGCGCGGTCCGTCGCTGATGCCACCGATGGCACTACCCAATATCGAGCCGAAGGTGGCACCGGTATAGGCGCCCTGTCCGGCGTAGGTGCCGCATCCGCTCATCACCAGGAGCGTCGAAGCGGCTATTGCTGCGTATTGTTTCCTCATTCCCTTCACTGGTTTTAGTTGCTGTTATGGTTGCAAAAGTAACCAATTCCACCGTCACCGCCATGGTTTTTCCCCTAAATCGCAATAGGGTTTCCCCTATTATTATAATTAAGGTGCAGATGACTGCGCCGTCATCACCGTGGCTACCCAAAAGGCTCCCGCTGCCTCTCTTGGGGCAGACGGGAGCCATGCTTATGCGGTCGGTTCACACCGAGTGATTACCAGATATGGGCGCGCTTGTCGGGAGCCAGATAGAGGCGGTCGGCAGGCTGTATGCCCCAAGCCTCATACCAGGCGTCGATATGGGGCAGAGCGGCATTGACACGCAGATGGTTGGGCGAGTGTACGTCGCTGTTGACGAGGTAAGCCACAAACTGCGGAGCCACATTGCTGGCCCAGATGCGGGCATAGGAGAGGAAGAAGCGCTGGGCTGCGCTGTAGCCGTCCTTCTCGGGCAGAGGCTGCTTGGCCATCACGTTCTGCAGGGCACGGAATGCCACGTTGATACCGCCGTTGTCGCCGATGTTCTCGCCAAGGGTCTTCTCGCCATTGACCTTCAGGCCGGGCTGTACCTCCTGTGCGCTAAACCAGTCGGCCAACACCTTGGTGCGCTGGCTGTAATTGGCCTTGTCCTCGTCGGTCCACCAGTTGTTCAGGTTGCCGTCCTTGTCAAACTGGCAGCCCTGGTCGTCGAAGCCGTGGCTCATCTCGTGGCCGATGACGGCTCCGATGGCGCCATAGTTGGCGGCGTCGTCAGCCTCGGCGTCAAAGAACGGAGCCTGGAGGATGGCTGCCGGGAAGTTGATACTGTTGAAGGTTGGGGCATAGAAGGCGTTGACCATCTGGGGATTGCAGGCGAAGATAGTCTTGTCGACAGGCTTGCGCCACTTCTTCTCCAGACTGCGGCGGCGCAGGGCGGGAATAATCTCGTCGTAGTTGGCGCGCAGGCTCTTGCTCTCGTCTATCTGCACATACTCTTCCATGTTCTGCCACTTATCGGGATAACCTATATTGATACGCATACTGCGCAGCTTCTCTATGGCCTTGGCCTTGGTGGCATCGGTCATCCATGTGCTCTCGCCAATGCGCTGGGCGAAGGCGTCCTGCAGGTTGTGTACCATCTCCACCACTCTCTGCTTGCTGCTCTCGGGGAAGTACTTGGCGACATAGAGCTTGCCGATAGACTCGCCCATGAGTCCCTGGACAAATCCCAGTCCGCGCTTCCAGCGGGGCTGCTGCTCCTTGACGCCATAGACGGCCTTGGTGTATTCGAAACGGCGGTTGACGAAGTCGTCGGAGAGCAGGCTCACAGACGAACTGATGACGCTGGCCTCAAGAGTGGCCTTGAGGGCGAAGAGGTCGGCGGTGGCGAGTATCTTCTCTACCTCGTGGATGGGCTCGGGCTGACCCACATCGACAGAGTCAATGTCGGAAGGATAGCCATAAGCCAGACAGAGCTGCTTCCAGTCGATGCCGGGATAGTCGCGCAGCAAGTCCTTCCAGCTCATCTTGTGGATATTGGCCTGAGGGTCGCGGCTCTTCACCTGGTCGTAGCTCTGGCGGGCTATCTGGTCTTCGATGGCGAAGGCTGCCTGCATCTTCTTCTCAGCCATGGCCTCGCTGTTGCCCACCATCTTGAAGAGGTCTTTCATCAGACTCTTGTAGGCGGCCACCACTGCCTTCTGCTGCTCATTGGGCTGGGTATAGTATTCGGGGTCAAGACCGATGCCACCCTGGTTGGCACCGAAGATGTACTGGTCAGAGTTGATGGCATCCTGGCCCAGTCCGAAGCCGAAGAGCATGGTGCCGTAGCCCTTGGCACCCAGTTCGTACATCACGCGCTCACACTGCTTGCGGTTCTTGATGGCAGCCACCTTGGCGAGGGCGGGCTTGATGGGCTCGTAGCCCATACGGTTGCGAGCCACCGTGTCCATATACATACGGTAAAGCGAACCAATCTTCTGGCCCACTGTGCCCTGGGGCATGTGCTTCTCGGCATACTCCTTCACAAGGTCGCGTATGCGATCGTTGTTCTGCTCGTCCAAATCGGTAAACGAACCGTTCATGGGGTGTACGGCGTCGAGTGGATGGCTCTTGAGCCAGCCGCCGGCAGCAAACTGGTAGAAATCTTCACCGGGCTTGACTTCAAGGTTCATGTTGGCCTTGTCAATGCCGCTTTTGAGTGTTTGGGCAGAGGTCATGCCTGAGATGGCGAGTGCCGCAATTAACATTTTAATTTTCATTTGTAGGGTTATTTTGTTGATTAATTGTTTCCGTCCAGAGTGCCACGATGATGGTAGAGGCTGTCCTCGTCAGGGTGGGCCTTTATGAGATTGTTTTCTTGTCTGCTTCAGTCTTTCAGACATCCAATGGGAACTACGAATACGCCATCTTTTCTTCGATAGGCATAATCGCCAGTACCTGTAAGCACCATCATGAAGGAGGGCTCATTCATCTTTTCTGTATTTATTTTTTCCTTAAGAGTCAACAGATTGGCTGCCCCTTCATTGACGAGCCTGTCACCACCCAGCTTAACCTCAACAAGTCCGTATTTTCCATTACGGAGATGTATCACGGCATCACATTCCAGCCCGTTCTTGTCTCGATAATGATACACCGCACCATCCAGCGCATCTGCAAATACCCGCAAGTCACGGATACACAGGGTCTCAAAGAAGAGCCCCATAGTGTTGAGGTCGCCAATAAGGTCATTTGGACCAAGTCCCAATACTGCGGTGCCTATCGAAGGGTCTATGAAGTATCGGGTGTTGGCCGTGCGGATGGCTGTCTTTGAGCGGAGGTTGGGGTTCCAAGCCTCAGAGTCCTCTATGACAAATATCTTTCGCAATGCCTCCAAATAACCGCCTGCCGTCTTTACGCTTATTTCATTTTCATCATTGGTCATCATGTCTGCCACTATAGTTCCGATGGTTGCCTGCGAACCTTGGTTACGGGCGTATGAACGCAAAAGCAGCCTCGTTGTCGTACTATTGCGGTTAACTCCATCCACTCGGGAAATATCTTTTTTGATAATGGCGTCCACATAATCGAACGCTTGCGCCAGGGCAGCCTCGCCTTGCAAATTGCATGCGAAGGGCCAGCCACCACGGCAAATCAAGAAGGCAATGTCATCTATCTTCAGCTTGTTTACGGCGACAATTTTTTCAGGAGTTCCAAACAGATGAGCCAAGCTAACACCGCCATTTGACTCTCCTGACTCATAGAGGCTCATTGGGCGCATGGTCAACCAGCTGAACCGTCCTGTGCCAGAGTGGTGTATCTCTTTTTCTTCCGCGGGAACGGCAGAACCTGTCAAGACAAATTGCCCAACCTCGCGCCTATGGTCAATCTCAAACCTTATGGCATCCCACAGCTTCGGCGCCAACTGCCACTCGTCAATCAGTCTCGGAGTATCGCCATCCAGCAACACGGAAGCGTCAATCTCCGCCATCTCCAGATTGGTTGCCAACGACGTAGGATTATCCATATACAAGATGCTGTTTGCCTGCTGTTCGGCGGTGGTGGTCTTCCCGCACCACTTGGGACCTTCTATCAATATGGCTCCTTTGCTTGCCAACTTCTTTGCAAGCATTTGGTCTGCTATTCTATGTTTGTACTCCATATCTTCAAATGATTTGATTTACAGCTGCAAATATACATCTTTTTTCTGTTATTTCCTCAGTTGGCGCATTTTTATTTCCTCAGTTGGCGCATTTTCACTTCCTCAGTTGGCGCGATTTCGCTTCCTCAGTTGGCGGAAATGATGGTTGACGGGGTGGTCGGCGTGGTGAGAAAAGCCCTTGAGCCAACTGCCGGCGATCAACTGGTGAATACATCACCTGACTTGACCTCAAGGGGCATGCTGACCGTCATCGTCGGCACGATATTCGAGTATATCGCCGGGCTGGCAGTCGAGAGCCTGGCAGATGGCTTCGAGGGTGGTGAAGCGTATGGCTTTGGCCTTGCCCGTCTTGAGTACCGAGAGGTTGGCGGGAGTGATACCCACCCGCTCGGCCAACTCGCCCGACGACATCTTGCGCCGGGCCATCATCACGTCTACATTTACTATGATTGCCATGATTGGTACTGTTTATATGGTAAGGTCGTTTTCTTCTTTCATCTTCTGGCCCACGGCAAAGAGCTGGCTCACCATGAGCAAGCCCAACCCTATGACGAGCAGCATACTGTCTATCTCGCTGTGGAGGCTCACGTCGTAGCCGGCATAGGCCACGGCGGGCGTAGTGTCAAAGGCCAGCAACAGCCATTCGCCCAGATAGATGGCTATGATGTACCAACCCATCAGCCGCAGCCGACGAGTGGCAGACTCGCCGAAGTCTTCACCTCGGTTTACAGCAAGCACCAGCCGGATGAAGACTACCCAGAAAGCTAAACAACAACCCGACATCGCCAGCAGCACCAGCATATTGCCTATGGTGACCAGCACCGGCGTGCTACCCGTGCCTTCGGCGACCACCCAAGCGGTCACCTTGCTCACGCGCAGCGAGTCGGTATTGCCAGTCATCGTGTTGGTCATCGCCAGTTCGCGGCGTGCCGGGTTGTGCGAACGCAAGTCCAGAATGTAGGGTTTGCAGGTCTTGCCCGTGGCACGGTCCTGAAACTCAAGGGTGGCGTCGGCATAACCGCTGTTAAAGCCTTCGACAAAGTGCTGGGCAGCCGTGAAGAGAGAGAAAGCCACGGCTATCAACAGCAGAATACAATAGAAGTTGAACTTACGTTTCATCTGTTTTCTTGATAATTATTAATAACTTATTGTTAATTGCATATTATTTATCGAATAACGATATGACAAAGGTAGAGATTATCTCTGTAACCACCAAGCAAAACTCCAGTTTTATTATCGTTTAACGATAAATTTAACACTCTTGCACACATCGCGGCCGCCATCATCGCCGTCACTGCAATGATGGCCTCCACGCCCACCCCATTCCCCGACACGATAAAAGTAATGATGGATAGAAAAAAAGAGGGGAAAAATGGAGCGGTTTCACAAAAAAGTAATACATTTGCAGCAGTGTATTCAATGAATGTGTATTGCGCCGCAAGGCTAAAGTTATTGTCATGAGAGTATATTGTGTCAACCACCTGCCTTTAGGTAAGAGTTTCTATGCCATCAACCTCTTTGGCGTCGTTTTCGCCAAAGGTCCGCTGAATAGTGTCAGTGCCCGGCACGAGTATATACACACCCTGCAGCAGCGCGAGATGCTCTACATTTTTTTCTACCTGTGGTATGCCGTCGAGTGGCTGCTCCGTCTGGCCTATTGCCGTGACGGCTACAAGAGCTATGCCAACCTCGCCTTTGAGCGCGAGGCTTACGCCAACCAGTACAACCCGCACTACCCGCAGCAACGCCGTCCCTACGCCTGGCTACACCACCTGTGGCATAGGGAGTCATGGCGCGAAGTGTGGCACTGACCTCTGATTTCCAGTCCCAACCGTTTGTATTCTGCGCAGAGTTGTGTAACTTTGCACACATCGTCGTCGCTGCCACCCTCATGGTGTTTGGCGTCGGATCTATATATATAATAAGGTAATAACATATATATAATAAGGTATAAGGATATGACTACACGCACGATAGCCGTACTCGGCATGATGTGTGCCGGATGTGCCGGCACCGTAGAGCGCACCCTCTCGCGCATGGAGGGCGTGACGACAGCCAGCGTCAATCTCGCCGCTCGCACCGTGACGGTGACCTACGACGAGCACCTCACCTCGCCCCAGGCGATGAAGGAGCGGTTGGCCCAGGCGGGCTACGACCTGGTGATAGAGCAAGACCGCAACGTAGAAGCCATCGAGCGACGGCAGTATCAGCGCCTGAGACGCAAGGTGGCGGTGGCGTGGCTGCTCTCGCTGCTCTGCATGACCATAGGCATGGGGTGGATAGAGACGGGCAGCGCCGATGCAGCCAACCAGCTATCCATGCTGATAGCTCTGGCGGCTATGGTGTGGTGCGGACGCGACATCTATCGCTCAGCATGGCGACAGACGCTGCATGCCACAGCCAACATGGACACTCTCGTGGCGATGAGCACGATTATCAGCTTCGGCTTCAGTTTCTTCAACACCTTCTGGGGCGACGTATGGACTGCCTCGGGCATGGAGTGGCACACCTACTATGATGCCACAGTCATGATACTCACCTTCGTGCTCACGGGCCGCATGCTCGAGGAGCGCGCCAAGCACAGCACAGCCTCAGCCATACGCTCGCTCATGGGCCTGGCTCCCAAGACAGCGCGCGTGGTGAGCGGCGACGCTCTCGTCGAGATGCCTCTCGCTGCTGTGCAACCCGGCGACTGCGTCGAGGTGAGAGCCGGAGAGAAAGTGGCTGTCGACGGCGTGGTCACCGCTTGGGGCGACACCACAGCGACGATAGACGAGAGCATGATAAGCGGTGAGCCCCAGGCTGTAGCCAAGCATGCCGGCGACCGCGTGCTGGCGGGCACCATCGTCGTCAGCGGCGCCTTGCGCTTCACCGCCCGCGAGGTAGGCAGCAAGACCATGCTGGCACAGATTATCCGCATGGTGCAGCAGGCCCAGGGCTCCAAGGCTCCCGTGCAGCGTGTAGTCGATAGGATAGCCGCCATCTTCGTGCCCACGGTACTTGCCCTCTCGGCGCTCACCCTCATGGTGTGGCTCGCCATCGACGGCATGAGCCAGCTGCCCCGAGCCGTCATGTCGGCGGTGTCGGTGCTGGTCATCGCCTGTCCCTGCGCCATGGGACTCGCCACCCCCACAGCACTCATGGTGGGCATAGGGCGCGCAGCGCGCATGGGCATACTCATCAAGGACGCCACCGCGCTCGAGACCATGCGCCACATCGATGCCATCGTCATCGACAAGACGGGCACCCTCACTCTCCCTGCCGCCGATGCCGCCGACAGCGACGACGTAAGCCGACGCGAGAATCTGAAGCCCCACGCCCGCGAGGCCATCGCGCAACTCAAGAGTCAGGGTATAGACATCTACATGATGAGCGGCGACCGCGACGAGGCTGTCGCCTACTGGGCCAAGCAGGCTGGCATAGACCATTGGCGCAGCCGCGTCATGCCGCAGGACAAGCAGGACATGGTGGCTCATCTGCAGGCCGAGGGCAGGCATGTGGCGATGGTGGGCGACGGCATCAACGACAGTCAGGCATTGGCAGCCGCCGATGTGGGCATAGCCATGGGCCGCGGCACCGATGTAGCGATGGACGTGGCACAGGTCACCCTCATGGGCAACGACCTGCGCCGCATTGCCGAAGCCTTCAGTCTGTCGCGCCAGACGGTAGGCATGATTCGCCAGAACCTCTTCTGGGCGTTCATCTACAATCTCGTCTGCATCCCCCTTGCCGCCGGAGCCCTCTACGCCGTCACCGACTTCCAGATTACGCCCATGTGGGCAAGCGCACTGATGGCCATGAGCAGCGTGAGCGTGGTGCTCAACAGTCTGCGGCTCAAGTGGAAACGCGCCTGAGCCACTGCCGCCACCGCCCACACCTCTACACATACAGAGGACATCTCCCCGACGCTGGAGGATGCCTCTGCAAAGCTGGAGATTACTCTCACCAAGCAGGAGAGTACCTCCAGCTTTTTTGTATATATTGTTGATGCACAGGAAAGAGAACAGGGCAGTAAGTTGTCCGTTTCGCCATTAATTAGTAACTTTGCAACCACAGCAAAGATTAAGGACAAGACAGATGATAGTTTGTATAGCAGAGAAACCCAGTGTGGCCAAAGACATTGCCCGCATCATTGGCGCCACCTCGGCGCGCGACGGATACATGGAGGGCAACGGATATCAGGTGACGTGGACCTTCGGCCACCTGTGCTGCCTCAAGGAGCCCAACGACTACGCCGAGAACTGGAAGCACTGGAGCCTTGCCGCGCTACCCATGATTCCGCCACGATTCGGCATCAAGCTCATAGACGACCAGGGTATCAAGAAGCAGTTTGCAGTCATCCAGAAACTCATGACCCAGGCCGACAGCATCGTCAACTGCGGTGACGCCGGACAGGAGGGTGAGCTCATACAGCGGTGGGTGATGCAGATGGCCAAAGCCACCTGCCCCGTCAAGCGACTGTGGATATCGTCGATGACCGACGAGGCCATACGCGAAGGCTTTGCCAAGTTGCGCGAGCAGGAAGACTACAACTCGCTCTACCTGGCCGGACTCTCGCGAGCCGTGGGCGACTGGCTGCTGGGTATGAACGCCACCCGACTCTATACGCTCAAGTATGGACAGAACCGGCAGGTGCTGAGCATCGGCCGAGTGCAGACTCCCACGCTGGCACTTATCGTTAACCGACAGAAGGAGATAGACCAGTTCAAACCCGAGCCATATTGGGTACTGGCGACGATATATCGCAACACTCAGTTTACTGCGACACAGGGCAAATTCACCTCCCGCGAAGAGGGCGAGCAGGCCTTTGCCACCATCGAGGGCAAACCCTTCAGAGTGACAGGCGTGCAGAAGAAGAAGGGAACCGAAGCCCCACCCCACCTCTACGATCTCACCTCGCTCCAGGTAGACTGCAACAAGAAGTTCAGTTACTCTGCCGAGATGACGCTTAACATTATCCAGTCTCTCTATGAGAAGAAGCTCACTACTTACCCTCGTGTCGACACCCAGTTCCTCTCCGACGACATCTATCCCAAGTGTCCAGGCATCATGAACGGGCTCAAGAGCTATCACGAACTGATGCGACCGATAGCCGGGAAGCCCCTCATCAAGCCCAAGCGTATCTTCGACGCCTCCAAGGTGACCGACCACCACGCCATCATTCCCACCGGACAGGAGGCGAGAGGACTCACCGACCTCGAGCACAATGTCTACGACCTTATCGTGCGCCGCTTCATCGCCGCCTTCTACCCCGACTGCGCCTTTGCCACCACTACGGTGACGGGAGCCGTAGACAAGATAGACTTCAAGGTGTCGGGAAAGGAAATTCTTGACCCTGGATGGCGTCAGGTCTATGCCCGAGACACCCATAAGGACGACGAGGCCGAGAAAGACGACGAAGAGCGCACGCTCGAAGCCTTTGTCAAGGGCGAAGAGGGTCCCCACACGCCTACTCTCACCGAGAAGCAGACCACGCCACCCAAGCCATACACCGAAGCCACGCTCCTGAGAGCCATGGAGACGGCAGGCAAGTTTGTGGACAACGAGGAACTGCGCGCCGCGCTCAAGGAGAACGGCATCGGACGCCCGTCGTCGCGAGCCGGCATCATCGAGACGCTCTTCAAGCGCCACTACATACGCCGCGAGCGCAAGAACCTCATAGCCACGCCCACCGGCATACAGCTGATAGACATGATACACGAGCGACTGCTCACCAGCTGCGAGCTCACGGGTATCTGGGAGAAGAAGCTGCGCGACATAGAGCACAAGAAGTACGACGCCTCGCAGTTTGTCAACGAACTCAAGGTGCAAATCACCGACATCGTCAACGATGTGCTGCGCGACAACTCCAACCGGCGTGTCACCGTGACCACCGACGAGGACCTCAAGAAGAAGCCAGCCAAGCGCAAGGCCGCACCACGCAAGCCGGCAGCCAAGCCCGCCGACGCCAAACCCAATGCCGCCGACTCTACCCCCAAGCCCGTCACACCTGCACCCGACGCACAACCCATCGACCCCATGGTGGGCCGCCCCTGCCCCAAGTGTGGCCAGGGCACCATCATCAAGGGCAAGACCGCCTATGGTTGCAGCCGCTGGCGCGAGGGATGTGACTGGCGACAGCCTCTCAACAACGACAACAAGACACAATAATGACCTCTACCTGCAAACCTACGCGCAATATAGCGCTCGACCTCATCAGAGTGGTCGCCATCGTGCTGGTGCTGTGGCAGCATGCCAGCGAGTATTACTACATCGGAGACAACCTGAGCATCATCCATGCCAACATCCCGCTGCTGACATGGATGAACAGCGTGGCACGCATCTGTGTGCCGCTTTTTGTAATGATTTCGGGCTATCTGCTGCTGCCCGTCTCCACCTCTACCACCACCTTCTTCCGCCACCGCTTCACCCGCATCCTCTTCCCGTGGGTGTTCTGGTGCGTGGCCTATGCCGTCTACTTCATGCTGCGTAGCGGCGACGGCATCGCCACCTGCATCGCCAGTGTGTGCCGCATCCCGCTCAACTACGGAGTCGAGGTGGGCCACCTCTGGTATATCTACATGCTCATCGGCGTATATCTGCTGGCGCCCATCGTTTCGCCCTGGCTGCGCCAGTGTGGCAAGCGCGAACTCCAGGGCTATCTGGCGCTGTGGATGCTTACCACCCTGCTGCCCTATCTGCACCATGCAGGCATCGCGCTGTGGGGCGAGGCGTCGTGGAACATCACCCCGGCGTTCTACTATTACACCGGCTTCGGCGGCTACTTCATCCTGGGCCACTATCTGCGACGCTACGGATGTCCGCGACTGTCGGTGTCGATGGCACTGCTGGTGGTGGGCTATCTGTTTACTGCCCAGACCTTCCTCTACTTCGACTCCTTTGCCAAGGATGCCGTAGAGCTTGAGATACCATGGGACTTCTGCTCCGTCAACGTGATGATGATGACGCTCGGCACCTTTGGCGCGTTAAGCCGCGTACACCTCAGCGCCACCTCGACCATAGGCCGGCTGGTCATCTCGGTATCTACGTGCAGCTACGCCATGTATCTGGCCCACATCATGATACTCAACGCCTTCCACGACCTCTACGACGGCGCTGCGCCCGTGGCTGCCCTGGTGCCGATGATAGCCCTCAGCACCACCGCCACCACCTATGCCGCAGTATGGTGCCTCGGTCGCCTGCCCTGGAGCCGCTACTGGTTAGGAATAGACTGACCCTGGGGCAATAAATCGCCAATTCCGGCGTTATCTTTGTAAAAGACTCAAAGATGAAACACCTATTATATACTCTCATCCTTGTCGCTACGCTGCTCTCCTTGAGCGGCTGTGGTGCCGAGCGTGCCGTGCGCAAAGGCGACAAGCACCAGGCACTGGGCGAATACTATGATGCCGCCGTGCAGTATCGCAAGGCTTACCGACAGCTCTCGCCCAAGGAGCGGGAGCAGCGCGGCAAGGTGGCGCTCAAGATGGCGCGCTGCTATGAGCGCATCAACCAGTCGCAGCGAGCCAACTCTGCCTACGCCAATGCCCTCAGATACGGACAGGCTGGGCTCGAAGACCGTCTTGCTTATGGCCGACAGCTGCTCAAGAGTGCGTCGTACAAGGAGGCTGCCGACATGTTCAGGACAGTGCTCGACTCGATGCCCGACAACGAGCTGGCCAAGAGTGGACTGGCATCGGCGCTCAACGCACCCGCCATCAAGCAGGCGGGCTCGCGATACAAGGTCAAGAGGATGGATGTCTTCAACTCGCGACGGGCCGACTACAGCCCGGTGCTGGCAGGCGACGCCCTGGACCACCTCTACTTCTCCTCGACGCGCAACGAGGCCGAGGGCGACGAGCTGAGTGGCATCACGGGCACCAAGAATGCCGACATCTTCGTCTCGGTCAAGGACGACAAGGGCAAGTGGTCCAAGCCCGAACCCGTGAGCGGCGGCCTCAACACCGCCTACGACGAGGGCGCATGCTGCATCAGCCCCGACGGCCGTGAGATGTATCTCACCCAGTGTGTGACCGACCCCTCGTCGCCCCGATATGCTGAGATAGTCACCTCCAACCGCAGCGACGCCGCATGGAGCAAGCCCACCAAGCTGGAGCTCACCCGCGACACGCTGTCAAGCTATGCCCACCCCGCCATATCGCCCGACGGCGAGTGGCTGTACTTCGTCTCCGACATGCCAGGTGGCAAGGGAGGCATGGACATCTGGCGCGTGCGCATCACATCGGTCGGACTGGGCGGCGTGGAAAACCTGGGTGAGCCCATCAATACCCCCGGCGACGAGATGTTTCCCACCTTCCGCCCCAACGGCGACCTCTACTTCTCGAGCAACGGCCATTCCGGACTGGGAGGACTGGATATCTTCATCGCCAAGGTCAACAAGCAGGGCCGCTACCAGCTCTACCACCCCGGCTACCCGCTCAACTCCCACGGCGATGACTTCGGCATGACCTTTGAGGGACCCCACAACCGGGGTTACTTCTCGTCCAACCGTGGCGACGGCCGCGGATGGGACCATATATACGCGTTTGAGAACCCCGAGGTGGTCAACACCGTCAAGGGATGGGTCTACGAGGCCGAGGGATACGAACTGCCGCAGGCCGAGGTCTACATGGTAGGCAACGACGGCACCAACCGCCGACTGACGCTCAAGAGCGACGGCTCGTTCACCCAGGTGGTCAAGCCCGGAGTGAGCTATGTGATGCTCGCCACCTGCAAGGGCTTCCTCAACCATAAGGAAGAACTCACCGTACGGCCCACCGAAGAGTCGGAAGAGACGGTGCTGCAGTTCCCGCTGGTATCTATCACCGCACCGGTGCTGATAGACAACATCTTCTACGACTTCGACAAGGCCACGCTGCGCCCCGAGTCGACCAAGGCGCTCGACGAACTGGTGACGCTGCTCAACGAGAACGGCAATGTGACCATCGAGCTGAGCGCCCACTGCGACTACAAGGGCAGCGCCGAGTACAACAAGCGGCTCTCGCAGCGCCGCGCCGAGGCTGTGGTCGACTATCTCACCGCCAAGGGCATAGCCCGCGACCGGCTCACGCCCGTGGGCTACGGCAAGGAGAAGCCCAAGACCATACGGCGCAAACTCACCGAGCGGCTCACGTGGCTCAAGGAGGGCGACGTGCTGACCGAAGAGTTTATCAGCCATCTGGACAAGGACAAGCAGGAGATAGCCAACCAGCTGAACCGCCGCACCGAGTTTATCGTGCTGCGTACCACCTACGGACTGTTCGACGAGCACGGCAAACTCAAGAAGAGACCCAAGCCTGCCACCACCGACAAGCACGAGGGCGACGACGGGCTGAACATCATCATCGAGTAGCCCCACACCACCGCGCCCACACAACAGGCGCATAGCCTCATCACTCCACAGCATAGCCTCATCACCCTATAGCATAACCTCTTTTTCCCACAGACGACAAAGCCCTGGCTCGCAAGAGTCAGGGCTTTGTCACTGCAGACCGTGGGGAAAACTGGCACCAAGGGCAGCCATGCTGTGAGTAACGATAACGATACAGAGTGTACAAAGAGCGATGCCGAGCATATCTTGGGCGGCGCCGAGACCACCTTTACCAACGTGCTGACCATCTCTATCGCCTCGTAACGGAAGGCACGAGGGCTCGTGACGGAAGAAACGTGGGCTCGTATCATAAGCCACGTGGGCTCGTGCCTTACGTTACGAGCCGGCAATGATGGCAAGCACAAGGATGAAGCCAATGAGCATCACCGCATCCACACGCTGCGCAGCAACGTGAGCCACGACCACCGTCACGGATGTACCAAAAAGGGTTCGCTGTACATCCACAGGTGAATGTACAACGAACCCTATGCCCGGCAGTATGCAGGCGCGGCGCGCAGCCACAGTCCCCGCCCGCGGACGGCTATCGGCGATGATGCACAGGAGTGCGGCTGATGGTAATGATGCTGATGGCGGTTATCCCCACGACCACCGTAAGGAGTGTCGAGGGGCGCACGCAGTCGTTGACAGCCACCACGCCCACCAAGTCGCCCATGACTCCCATGAGCAGCGAACCCAGTCGGGGCAGCGACCCCATCATCGCCACCGCCAGCGCCCCTATGGCGAAGCAGAAGAGCGTCCAGTAACGGTTAAGACGGTCGGTGTGCTGCGGCAAGTGGCGCATCACGCGACGGGTGAAACCCATATCGGCCACCTGGGGCTTGTGCTCGGTCATAAACTGTGCTATCAGTCTGTCATCATTGTCTGTCATATCCATTATGTCTTAAATAATCGGCCATTTTCTTCTTTCCACGCGAGAGATGCGACTTGACAGTGCCCTCGCGCATACCCGTAACCATGGTGATGTGGTCTATGCTCTGTCCCTCCATCAGCTGGAGCACCACGCAGGTGCGCTCGGCGTCGGTAAGGAGCGCCAGCGCATGGCGCAAGTCCATCTGCAGTCCACTGTCGGTGTCTCTCCCACTGCGCCCCATCACCGCGGGCGTTTCCAGAGAGTCGGTCGGGTGCTGCGTCTTCACGTGGTCGTAGTACACATTGTATGCTATACGAAACAGCCACGTGCTGAACGACGCCTCTCCACGAAAGCGGGAGATGTTGAGGTAGGCTTTGACGAAGGTGTCTTGGGCCAGGTCGTCGCTCAACTGGGTGTCGCCCAGCGTCTGGCTGAGGAAGAAGCGACGCACCTGGGCCTGGTATTTCTCAACCAGCCGCCCGAAGGCTGCCCGGTTGTGGAATATCGCCGCCTGGGTAATCCATGCTATGTCTTCGAGATTTCTCACGTCGCTCTATCTATATATAATAATGTGGTTACTGGTTGTCGCTCTCCTCGTCGTGCGGTGCTTCGGTGTGGCGACCACCCGTGGTGCGCACGATGACCAGCTGGCCCACGCCATAGCAAGCCACCAGGGCGCCGATGCCCATGAGCATGCTCGAACTCCAGATGTAGAACATCACTATCATGCCCACGCCTATCGATACGTTGCGTATGCCCTTGCGCCAGAGGGCCTCATTGGTATCGAGAGCCTGCTCGCAGAGTTGTGAGGGTATGGGCTGGCCGTGCTCCAGTGCCTTCTCGGCAAGCGCTATGCGGTCGTTGCGCTGCTTGATGAGATGGCGGACGATGAGGATGACGGCAATAAGAGGCGCAAACAGGAAGAGTAGCACTAACAGGCATACAATCACGGCAATGGCAATTCCTCCCATGCCGAAGAGGGGCTTGCAGAAATCGACAAACGAGCCGAAATCGTCCAGGTCGTCGTCCATATACGGCGTGGAGGCGTAGTAGGTGGAGTCGGCAGCGGAGGCAGCATCCCAGGAGGCGGTGTCGGAGTAGGCCTCGATGCCGGTGTGGGCAGTATCGGCCACCACAGCGTCGTCGAGGTGGTTGCGGTGGTGTGGGGCGGCATCGACGCTCATGGCGATGCAAGCCAGCATGACTGTAAGTGTCAGAATAAATCGTTTCATATCTTCTTCGTTTTGTTTTTTTCTATCCATTAGACGCATTGAGACGCCAATTAGTTGCAAAATAACTAAAAAAAACCTACTTTTGCAAAGTTAATAGCGTGAAGATGATAGATATACCTAAAGATTTTGCGGACTCCACGCGGCTGTTGATGGGCGATGCGCTTTACGAAACGCTCGTTGGCGGGCTCAACGATGAACCCTCGGTAAGCCTGCGCCTCAACCCCTTCAAGACCGATGGCCGCCCTGTGGGCCAAGTCACGCCCGTGCCCTGGTGCGACGGTGCCTACTGGCTCGAGTCGCGTCCCAATTTCACCTTCGACCCGCTGCTTCATGCCGGTTGTTACTATGTGCAGGAAGCGGCGTCAATGTTTCTGCACCATGTGCTGTCGCGGGTCATCGACCGGCCAGTGACAGCGCTCGACCTGTGTGCTGCGCCCGGCGGCAAGTCGACCACGGCGCGCGGGGTGCTGCCCCAGGGCAGTCTGCTGATATGCAACGAGCCCATACGCCAACGCGCCCAGATACTGAGCGAAAACATACAGAAGTACGGACACCCCGACGTGATGGTCACCAACAACTACCCGCGCGACTTCCGCAAAGCGGGGCTGCTCTTCGACCTGATTGTCGCCGACGTACCCTGCTCGGGCGAAGGCATGTTCCGCAAGGACGCCGGCGCCATAGCCGAATGGAGTCGGCAGAACGTGGAAAACTGCTACCGGCTGCAACGCGAAATCATCGAAGACATCTGGCCCTGTCTGCGGCCTGGCGGTATACTGGTCTACTCGACCTGCACGTTCAACGAACAGGAAAACGAGGACAACATCGCATGGATACGCGGACTGGGAGCCGATGTGCTGGACATCGACATCAGCGAGGAATGGAACATCACCGGTGCGCTCAAGGGCGAAGACAGTCTGTATCGCTTCATCCCCGGCCGCTCGCGCAGCGAAGGGCTGTGCATGGCTGTGCTGCGCAAGAGCGACGACACCGTGCTGGCTGAGCGTCGCGCCAAGGACAGCGGCAAGCCCGCCAAGACGCGACCGCGCACCGACGTGGGGGCGTGGATAAACGGCAGCGACCACTTCACCCTCTGCGAGAGGGGCGACACGCTGAGCGCCATCCCCACATGGTGGCTCGCACAGTATCGCGCCGCTGAGAAGTCGCTGCATCTGCTGCACGCCGGCATCACCTTGGGCACCGTCAAGGGCAAAGACGTGGTGCCCCACCAGTCGCTGGCACTCTCGACCGCACTCAACCGCTCGGCCTTTGCACAGGCAGAGGTCGGATACGGGCAAGCCATAGCCTATCTGCGCAAAGAAGCGATAACGCTCGACGCCGCCACGCCGCGCGGCATCGTGCTCATCACCTACCACGGCATACCCTTGGGATTTGCCAAGAACCTGGGCAACCGCGCCAACAACCTCTATCCCCCGGAATGGCGTATCAAGAGCACCCATCTGCCCGAACAAATACCGACAATACTCAATATATGAAACAATATCTCAATCTGCTTGACCGCATCCTTACCGAAGGAGCCACCAAGACCGACCGCACAGGTACGGGCACCAAGAGTGTCTTCGGCCATCAGATGCGGTTCAATCTCGAAGAGGGTTTCCCGCTTCTTACCACCAAGAAGCTGCACCTCAAGTCTATCATCTATGAGCTGCTGTGGTTCCTGCGCGGCGACACCAACGTGCGCTATCTCCAGGAACATGGTGTAAGGATTTGGAACGAATGGGCCGACGAAGACGGAGAGTTAGGGCCCGTGTACGGACACCAATGGCGCTCGTGGCCCGACTACAACGGCGGCACCATAGACCAGATACAGCAGGTGATAGACACGCTGAAGACTCACCCCGACTCGCGCCGCATGATTGTGTCGGCCTGGAACCCCGCCGAGGTCGACGAGATGGCGCTCCCACCCTGTCACTGCCTCTTCCAGTTCTATGTGGCTGACGACCGACTGAGTCTGCAGCTCTACCAGCGCTCTGCCGACACCTTCCTGGGTGTGCCGTTCAACATCGCCTCGTATGCGCTGCTGCTCCAGATGATGGCGCAGGTGACCGGACTGCGTGCCGGCGACTTCATCCACACCACCGGCGACACGCATCTCTATCTGAACCACATAGAGCAAGCCCGTCTGCAGCTCACACGCACACCGCGACCGCTGCCCAAGATGAACCTGAACCCCGACGTGAAGAGTCTCTTTGACTTCAAATACGAAGATTTCCAACTCACCGACTATGACCCGTGGCCACACATAGCCGCGCAGGTGTCGGTATAACCACTCGCTGAAAACATGCGCATCAACATCATAGCCGCCGTGGCACGCAACCGCGCCATAGGCATCGACAACAAACTCATATACTGGCTGCCCAACGACCTGAAACGGTTTAAGGCGCTCACCACGGGGCACACCATCATCATGGGGCGTCACACCTTTGAGTCGCTGCCCAAGGGCGCGCTGCCCAACCGCCGCAACATCGTGCTGAGCCGCACCGCCACCGAGTTTGCGGGCTGCGACACCTATGCCTCGATAGACGAGGCACTCGCCCACTGTGGCGACGACGAGGATATATATATACTAGGTGGAGCCAGCATCTATGCCCAGGCGCTCGACCGGGCTCAGCGGCTCTGCCTCACCGAGGTCGACGACACGCCAGAGGCTGCCGACGCCTTCTTCCCCGACTACAGCGGATGGCACGAGACCTGGCGCGAGCACCACGACAAAGACGAGCGTCACGCTCAGGCTTACGACTTCGTAGACTATGAGCCGGGCAAACGGGCAGAGGAACAATAGCGACACAGAGGAAAACATAACCCAAATGGCAATGACAATGAAGAAGACAGCTCTTATCACCGGTGCCACAAGTGGCATCGGAGAAGCCTGCGCCAGAAAGTTTGCGGCAGGCGGATACAATCTGATAATCACAGGGCGCAGAGCCGACAGGCTGGAGGAAATCAAGACCACGCTGGAGGCTATGGGCGCCGAGGTGGTGACACTGGCGTTCGACGTGCGCGACGCCGAGGCTACCACCAAGGCCATCGCGTCGCTCGGCGAAGGATGGCAGGAGATAGACGTGCTCATCAACAACGCCGGGCTGGCACTCGGTCTGGACAAGGAGTATGAAGGCGACCCGACAGACTGGAACACGATGATAGACACCAACATCAAGGGTCTGCTCACGATGACCCGACTGGTGGTGCCGGGCATGGTGGCGCGCAACAGGGGCCACGTCATCAACATAGGCAGTGTGGCGGGCGACGCCGCTTACGCCTGCGGCAACGTGTACTGTGCCACCAAAGCAGCCGTGAAGGCCCTCACCGACGGTCTGCGTATCGACGTGGCCCACACGGAAGTACGCGTGACCAACGTGAAGCCCGGACTGGTGGAGACAAACTTCAGCCGCGTGCGCTTCCATGGCGACAACGAGCGTGCCGACAATGTCTACAAAGGCGTCAAGCCGCTTACGGGCGACGACATAGCCGATGTGGCATTCTATGCAGCATCGGCGCCGAAGCATGTGCAGATAGCCGAGGTGCTGGTGTTGGCCACCCATCAGGCCAATGGCTCCTACATACATCGGGAAGCATAGGTTGGGCGTCCAACCATCATCACGCAATCAGGCCTTGATGACTCGCTATGGTCATCAAGGCCTGATTGCGTAGTGGGGATAATGGGCACCGCGCGCTATCTACCCTCGGCGAGCGCGTCAGCAGGCGCATTGAGAAAGCGGGCAACGGCGCTGACTGCCTCGGCAAAGGCGGTGGGCTGGCCGGGCACGGTGATGAAGAGATGGGTGGCTGTGGGGAAGACATGGTAAGTGAGCCTGTGGCCAAGTCGCTGCAGCCGATGCGCCAATTGGGTGGTCTGGTCGAAGAGGATGTCGTGACCCGCAGAGATGAGGCACATGGGCGGCAGGGAGCGCAGCGTGTCGTCGGCGGCGAGTTCGACCGAGACGAGCGGATTGTGCTCCTCTCCACGGGCGTAGGCTTCGCAGAAAGCCTCAAGCAGTTCGGCGTCGTCGCCATAGCCTTGGGCATAGTCTGTCCACGATGGCGTGACACGCGTGTAGAGTCTGGTGACAGGATAGATGGGCACAACACGGCTCACACCCTTGGTCGAGAGGGCTGTGGCGAGGGCAAGGTTGCCTCCGGCGCTGTCGCCTCCCACCGCCACCTGGGTAGAGTCGCAGCCCCACGCATCGGCGTGCTGGCGGAGATAGGCAAAGGCGCGGCGGCAGTCGTCGAGCGGAGCCGGAAAGGGATGGGCTGGCGACAGGCGGTAATCGAGGGCAGCCACGCAGCAGTCGGCCTCCAACGCCAAAGTGGCACAGAAGCGCGCACAACTGTTGATGCTGCCGAAGCACCAGCCGCCTCCGTGGAGATAGAGCAGCAGCGGACGCTTGCGGAGGGCTGGTCGGGAGGGCGTGAAGAGGCAGATGT
Organism: Prevotella sp. P4-67; assembly: GCF_002251325.1. Classification (NCBI taxonomy): domain Bacteria; kingdom Pseudomonadati; phylum Bacteroidota; class Bacteroidia; order Bacteroidales; family Prevotellaceae; genus Prevotella; species Prevotella sp. P4-67. The sequence goes on along the minus strand of NZ_NPJL01000018.1, from coordinate 22,978 downwards.
CGGGGGTGGGATAAGTGGCGGTGACGCCGTCGGGCAACTGGGGCGGCTGGTTGCGGCTCTGCCTGATTTGCTGCAAGGCTGCACAGTCGCCAGAGATAGCCGCGCGCACCGCCAGCATCTGTCTGTGCTGCAGGTCGGTAGGCATACGGCTGAGGAAGAGGCGTTCGTCGTCGAGCATACGCCGCTGGAGCGAGTCGGAGGGATAGGTCTGCCCATACAGGCATACCATGGAAAACAATAAGAATAAGGTGTGGAAAATACGCATAATCTATAAGAACATTAAGGTCGTCTCTACAGAGACAGGAGACTGCAGATGGCGCTGCCGCTTAGAGCCGCAGCACCTCGTCGCAGTATTCCACCACCGCCGGACGGTGGGTGATGAAGATGATGGTGTGCTGACGGCTGCCCAGGACATTGGCGAGCAGGCGGCGCTCGGTCTCGATGTCGAGGGCGCTGGTAGCCTCGTCGAAGAGCATCACGGGGCGGTTGCGCAGCAGGGCCCGGGCGATGGCAATACGCTGTGCCTGACCCTCACTCAGACCGGCTCCCGACTCGGAGCAACGCGTGTCGAGACCGTCGGGCAACTGGCTGACGAAGTCGGCACATGCCTGGTGGAGCGCATCAAACATCTCGTCGTCGGTGGCGGTAGGGCTGCCCATGAGCAGATTGTCGCGGATGGTGCCGCTCATGAGGGTATTGCCCTGGGGCACGTAGACAAAGTTGCAACGCATACGCGGTGACAGTTGCTGGCCGTCTCCGTCGGCGTGGTAGAGGCTTATCTCTCCCTCCTGGGGACGGAGCAGGGCGAGGATGAGGCGGATAAGGGTGGTCTTGCCGGCTCCCGTCTCGCCGAGGATGGCGGTGCAGGTGCCGGGACGGAAGTCGAACGACAGGTGGTCTATCACGCGTCCGTCGCCGTCATTATAACCATAGCCCACATCGTCGAGCTTCACACCGCAGGGTGCTTCGACCACGATGGGGTCGCCCTGCTCTTCGAGGGGAGGCTCTTCGAGTTCCATGAGTCGCTCGGCAGCGGTGAAGACACTGACAAAGGCGGGCACGATGCGGCTCAGGTTGCGCGCCGGACTCTGTATGCGGTTGACGAGTTGCAGGTAGGCTGTCATGCCGCCAAACGACAGTGTGTGCATGGACATGCGCACTGCCGCCCAGAGGAAGGCTATGAGATAGGTAAGGGAGAACCCGAAGTTGAGGATGAAGTTGGAGAGCAGGCTGAAGCGTGTGCGCTGGATGACGTTGCGCCGCAGCTGGCTCTGGGTACTCTCGAGCTTACCCACCATGGCGTCGTCGCTCTCCAGAGTCTTGATGAGCACCCGATGCTGGATGGTTTCCTGCAGCACGCTTTGCACCTGGGAGTCGGAGTTGCGCACCTGACGGGTGAGGTGACGCATACGGCGCACATAGACCTTGCTGAGCACCACAAAGAGGGGCAGCAGAGCGACGGTGATGACCGCCAACAGCCGGTCGAGGGTAAAGAGATAGGCAAAAGCACCGAAGAAGAGAAGCACCACACTGAGCGTATTGGGCAAGGTTTCGGTAATGAAGGTGACGACATTGCTGACGTCGCCCTCGAGGCGGTTGATGACATCGCCAGAGTGTCGCCGTTCACGCCCGTTCCATTCGGAGCGGAGTATACGGTCGAGCATGTACTGCTGCATGCGGTTCTGCGCCTTCACGCCCAGCACGTTGCGTATCCAGACCGAGGATATGTTGATAGCAAAGTCGATGAGCACCAGCCCACCCATGAGTGCTACCGCCCAGTAGATGGAGCCCTCGACGCTGCCCGAAGCCACGTCGATGGCGCGCTTCACCGCCCACACTTGGGCCAGACTTACCACCACCGTAGCCATGCCCATCGATGCGTTGAGTATGGTCTGCAGTCGGTTGCCCCGCCATACCTTCCACAGCCAGCGCATGATGTCGCGCGTGGTGTAGGCCGAGTTGGCGGGCGTTATCCATTGGGCTATCTTTATCTTCATGACTCTCGGTGTGGCTGTGGGTCTATCTGTGGTCGGCGCCCCACATCATCTTCTCGCGGAGGGTGGAGAAGTAGCTGCGGCTGTCGCGCTTCACTATATTAATGGTATAGGGGGCCTTGCGGATGGTAAGGCGCGTGCTCTCGAGCAATTTCTCCGAGCGGCCGTCGATGGCTACGAGGAAGTTGTGAGACCGGCTCTCCACCTCGAGCGTTATCTCGCTGTCGTCGTTGATGACGATGGGGCGGACATTGAGGCTATGGGGTGCCACGGGGGTAAGGCAGAGGATGTCGGCATCGGGCACGATGATGGGGCCGCCGTTGGAGAGACCGTAGGCGGTAGAACCGGTGGGTGTAGAGACGATGAGCCCGTCGGCCTGGTAGGTCACCAGATACTCGCCGTTGATGCAGGTGCGCACGGAAATCATCGCGGCATTGTCGCGCTTGAGCACAGCGATGTCGTTGAGGGCGAAGGGGCTACCCTCGATTATCTCGCCGTCGGCCTCGACCATGATGACGGCATGGGGCTCCACAGCGTAGTGCCCGTCTGCTATCTCGGCGATGGCGTGGTCTATCTCGTCGGGATGGATGTCGGCCAGAAATCCCAGTCTGCCTGTGTTGACACCGATTATGGGCGTCGCCTTGCTTCCCACCATGCTGGCTGCGCGCAGGAAGGTGCCGTCGCCGCCGATGGAGATGACGAAGTCTACGTCGAAGTTGTAGTTGTCGAAGACGCCGCTTACCTCGACCTCCATGCCCAGGGCCGATGTGATGTACCGGAAGAAGGTGCGCTCGATGTAGATTTCGGCTCCACGAGCCTTGAGACTGTCTATGAGCCAGTGGATAGATACCGTCTTACCCGCCTGGAACTCCTTGCCGAAGAGAGCGAACCGCAACACGTTTGCCGCCATAAATGTTATCTTTTTTTAATCTTTGTTCCTCATTCTTGCTCACAAATGCCAAACATTTAGTACATTTGCACGTGAATGATGCGACAAAAATACTACTTTTTGTTGTAAAACACGTTGAAATTATGGCAAAAGTATATGAATTTCTTTCCAATGGCTTCGAAGACATAGAGGCATTGGCACCCGTAGACATACTCCGCCGAGGCGGACTGGAGGTAAAAACAGTGAGCATTACCGGCGAGCAGATGGTGGAAACCACCCACGGCATCAAGCTCATGACCGACCTGAGGATAGAGGACATCGCCGACTTCAGCGACGTCGACGCCATGCTGCTGCCAGGCGGTCTGCCAGGAGCCACCAATCTGAACAAGCACAGGATGCTGCGCGAGATACTGCTCGAGCAGTACAACCAGGGCCGCATAGTCGCCGCCATCTGCGCCGCACCGCTGGTGCTGGGTTCGATAGGCATCCTAGAGGGCAAGCGAGCCACCTGCTACCCCGGCTTCGAGAAGCGCATGACCGGCGCCACCTACACCCAGGAACAGGTGACCATCGACGGCAACATCATCACGGGCAAGGGTCCCGGTGCGTCAATGGACTTCGGCTACGCCATCCTCGGCAAGTTTGTCGCACCCGAAGCTGTGGCAGAGCTCAAGGCCCAGATGATGTACAAAGGTTAACCCACAACGACAGCCATGGACTATATCATCATCGTAGCCGGAGGCAAGGGGCTGCGCATGGGCAGCGACGTGCCCAAGCAGTTTCTGCCCGTCAAGGGAATGCCCGTACTGATGCGCACCATCAGCCGTTTTCATGAGTGCAATCCCTCGATGCAGATTATACTCGTACTCCCACACCACCAGCAGCAATACTGGCACGACCTGTGCAGCCAATACGCCTTCGGCATCGCCCACACGGTGGTAGATGGAGGCGACACGCGCTTTGCCTCGTCGCGCAACGGACTTGCCGCCATCCCCGACGACGCCACGGGAACCGTGGGCATACACGACGGGGTGCGTCCCTTTGTGGCTGCCGAGGTGATAAGCCGCTGCTACGACGCCGCACGCACCCACGGAGCCGCCATCCCCGTGATGCCGGTCACCGACACGCTGCGCCACATCGACTCTGCCACCACCGGCCACAACGTGCTGCGCACAGACTACCGCATCGTGCAGACCCCACAGGTCTTTGACATCGCGCTGCTCAAGCGCGCCTTCACCCAGCCCTTCCGCGAAGAGTTTACCGACGACGCCTCGGTGGTCGAAGCCATGGGATGCAGCGTGGAGATGGTCGAAGGCAACCGCGAGAACATCAAGATTACCACACCCTTTGATTTGAAGATAGCCGAAACGCTGTGCTGAACATTCTCGACCAGGACGTGATGTATCTTCCGGGCGTTGGGCCCAAGAAGAAGGAGATTCTGAGCAAAGAGCTTGGCATCCAGACCTGGCGTGACCTGCTTGAGCACTATCCTTATAAATATGTAGACCGCAGCCGCATCTATCGCATCAGCGAAATCAGTGGCGACATGCCCTTTGTCCAAATCCGCGGACGCATGTTGGGCTACGACGAATATGCCATGGGTGCCCGCAAGAAGCGCATCGTGGGCCACTTCAGCGATGGTCATGGCGTGGTCGACCTCGTGTGGTTTCAGGGTGCCCAATATATCTACAAGAACTACCCCATTGGCAAAGAGCTGATAGTCTTTGGCAGACCCACCGTCTATGGTGGCCGCTACCAGTTTGCCCACCCCGATATCGACGACGCTTCCCAACTGCAGCTCTCCGACATGGGCATGCAGCCCTACTACATGACCACCGAGCGCATGAAGAAGGCGGGGATAAACTCGAGGGCGATGGAGAAGATGACCAAGACGCTGGTGACCAAACTACCCGAGACGCTGCCCGAGACGCTGCCGCCCTACATCACGGGGCCTCTGCACCTCATCTCGCGTCTCGAAGCACTACGCCAAATCCATTACCCGCACAACGCCCGCGAAATGCAGCAGGCCCGCTACCGCCTCAAGTTTGAAGAGCTCTTTTATGTGCAGCTCAACATACTGCGCTACGCCAGCGACCACCGCCGCAAGTATCGCGGCTACATCTTCAGCCGCGCCGGCGCCCAGCTCAACGACTTCTACCGCAACCACCTACCCTTCGACCTCACCAATGCGCAGAAGCGCGTGGTGCGGGAGATAAGAGACGACATGGCGAGTGGCCGACAGATGAACCGGCTGCTGCAGGGAGACGTGGGCTCGGGCAAGACGCTGGTGGCGCTCATGGCCATGCTCATAGCCATAGGCAACGGCTACCAGGCGTGCATCATGGCGCCCACAGAGATATTGGCAGAGCAGCACCTGGCCACCATCCGCCAGATGCTGGGAGATATGGATATACACGTAGAACTGCTCACCGGAGTGGTCAAAGGACGACGACGCGCCGACATACTCGACCGTCTGTCCAAGGGCGAGATAGACATACTCGTGGGAACCCACGCCGTCATCGAAGACGCGGTGGTCTTTGCCCGTCTGGGACTGGCTGTGGTCGACGAGCAGCACCGCTTCGGAGTGGCACAGCGCGCCCGACTCTGGGCCAAGAGCGAGATGCCGCCCCACATCCTGGTGATGACAGCCACCCCCATACCCCGTACGCTCGCCATGACCCTCTACGGCGACCTCGACGTGAGCGTTATCGACGAACTTCCGCCCGGCCGCAAACCTATCCAGACCCTCCACAAGTATGATACACAGACCACAAGCCTCTACCAGGGCATACGGCAGCAGATAGACAGCGGCCGACAGGTCTACATCGTATATCCGCTCATCGAAGAGAGCGAGAAGAGCGACCTCAAGAACCTCGAAGACGGATTTGAGGCCATGCGCGAGATATTCCCACAATACCGCCTGAGCAAGGTACACGGACGCATGAAGCCCAAGGACAAGGACGCCGAGATGCAGCGCTTTGCCAGCGGCGAAACCCAGATACTGGTGGCCACCACGGTGATAGAGGTGGGCGTCAACGTGCCCAACGCGTCGGTAATGGTCATCCTCGACGCACAGCGGTTCGGACTCTCGCAGCTCCACCAGCTGCGCGGACGCGTGGGCCGTGGCGCCGAGCAGAGCTACTGCATACTGGTGACCACATTCAAACTAAGCGAAGAGACGCGCAAGCGCATCGACATCATGTGCGAGACCAACGACGGGTTCCGCATAGCCGAAGCCGACCTCAAACTGCGCGGCCCCGGCGACCTCGAGGGTACCCAGCAGAGCGGCATAGCCTTCGACCTGAAGATAGCCGACATAGCCCGCGACGGACAGATTGTGCAGCTCGCCCGCGAACAGGCACAGGCCATCATCGACCGCGACCCCGAGTGCAGCAGCAACGAGTACAAGATGCTCTGGGACCGACTCAAGGAACTCCGGAAGAGCAACGTCAACTGGTCGGCTATCAGTTGACGCGGTTTTGTCCTTTTTGGGTCCAAAATTGATATACCTCAAGCCGATTTTTACGGTATTTGTGTTAATTATGGCATAAATTCTGTTAAATATCACCACTTTCCCATATTTTTTCACTAACTTTGTAAAGTCTGAATTGCAAAACAATCTTTTCGGAGCGTTTTCTACGTATTACCTGCTGGCGACCACGCCCCTTTTTAGCCAGCCCTGACCTAAAAAAAAGTATTAATAGTGGAGAAAATATTAAGAACAATCGTAATGGGACTTATGGTGCTTGCAGCCGTACCGGCTATGGCGCAAGACCTTATTGCCCGCCAGGCTCCCATTGACCGCCGCATGAAGCGCGTAGACACTCTGGCGCTTCAGAGCCTTATCAACAGAGAAAATGAGATTTCACCCTCGGCAGAACTCTATGACGAGTGGAACAATACTTACGCCCACAAGGCAACCGAATTGCCCGACTCGTTCCGTATAGACCTCCGCCACTTTGCCATGCCTACCCCCAGCCGCATCATCACCTCCAACTTCGGTCCCCGATGGGGCCGCCAGCACAAGGGACTGGACATCAAGGTGTATATCGGTGACACCATCCGCGCCGCGTTCGCCGGCAAGGTGCGCATCGTCAAATATGAGCGCGCAGGATATGGCAAATACATCGTTATTCGTCACCCCAACGGACTGGAAACGATCTATGGACACCTCTCAAAGCAGTTCGTGACCGAGAACCAGACGGTAAAGGCTGGCGAGGTGATAGGTCTGGGAGGAAGCACAGGCCGCAGCTCGGGTTCGCATCTCCACTTCGAGACCCGTCTGTGTGGCGTTGCACTCAACCCCGCCATCTTCTTCAACTTCAGAGAGCAGGATATCACCTGCGACACCTACATATTCCGTCGCGACACCTACCGTACTGACGGCGAAGAGGCCACACGCCTGCGCGGAAAGTACAAGGAAACTTATACACGTGCCGAGGTGACTGGCAGCGACGAAGAGCCAGAGCCCGCAGCAGCCCGCAGCGAGAAGCAGTATCACAAGGTGGCAAAGGGAGAGACCCTCTCGTCAATCGCCAACAAGCGTGGCACCACCATCAACAAGCTCTGCAAGCTCAATCATCTGCGCAAGAACACTCGTCTGCGCCCAGGACAGATGCTAAGATATACATAATACTTTTATAGGAAACAGTTTGACAGACAATGTCCATCCGAGAAGCGAAAGCCGATTGGATGGACATTTCTTTTTATCCCCTCGCCACCCTACCCTTGCTGTTGCGGCCACCCCAAGCCACATTCACGCATCGTCACCATCACACCCACGCCCGCCCGAACCCACATCGCCACCTCGTATCATTTGAAACGAGCCCACGTATCATAAGGCACGAGCTCACGTGACAATAGGCACGAGCCCACGTATCAAATGATACGAGCCAGCAATAATGATTGCGAGTGTCGGAATGGCAGTCTGCAAACGCGCGGCGACACCCACAGCGCTGCACGTAATCGCCGAGAACAGCATGACATGCATCATGTCCGTAGTCCAGTCAGTGAGAAGCGCAGTAATGCCCCAAAGCGCTGCCCGCCGGCCGACAACGACATCCACATCGGTCGACAGCGACATCCACATCGGTCGACAGCGACATCCACATCGGCCGATGCGCATGGACAGAGGGAAACAGAAGTCCCCAAGGGAGAGCCGGAGAGAGGCGTCCAATAAGCAGCTGTTTTTTGTACCGGCGAAAGCCGGACTTTTTGAACGGCCAAAGGCCGCTTTTTTTACCGTCACGACGGATGGCGTCATGCCGTGCATGACGGTGGGGATGGCGGAGACGACAAGGAGGAAAACTCTTTTTCCGACGGTCGGCACCGCCAGCCACACCAAGGCGAAGCCGACAGCCGCCACCACGGCTTTTTGTATTTATGTCATCCCCTTATAGTCGCAATAAATGGAGGATGAGACACGCAACCAGGTCCTTCTAAGCGGCAGCAACGCAGGGAGTACATGTGAAGAGCAGCCCGGAAGTAGCAGCAACAGAAGGAGTACATGCAAACAGCGGCCCGCAAGCAGCAGCAACGGAAGGAGTACATGTAAACAGCGGCCCGCAAGCAGCAGCAACGGAAGGAGTACATGTAAACAGCAGCCCGTAAGCAGCAGCAACGGAAGGAGTACATGTAAACAGCAGCCCGTAAGCAGCAGCAATGCAAGGGGTACATACAAACAGCAGCCCGCAAGGAGCAGCAACGGAAGGAGTACATATAAACAGCGGCCCGCAAGCAGCAGCAACTCTGACGGAGTTGCGATTCCCCAGCCCAGGGTTGCGGGCGAAGCACGCTACCCTGGGTAACTGCCCCCACTAACCTGGCAACTCTGTAGGAGTTGCGATTAGCCGCAGGCGTTATACACAATCTTATGGTTTCCGCCTGCCCATTCCTACCCATTATCCTGCTACGGGTAACGCCTTCGGCTAAACGCAACTCCTACAGAGTTGCTACACCTTATTATATATGTACCCAGGGTAGAGGCGCTGCGCACCTCAACCCTGGGCTATGAAATCGCAACTCCTACAGAGTTGCCAAGGGTGCGCACCATCCAACATAGAAGCCCCATCCCGACATAGAGGCCCCATCCCAGCCTTCCCCAATGAGGGCTCGGGGAGGGGCTTCTGCAAGCAGCAGCAACTCTGACGGAGTTGCGATTCCCCAGCCCAGGGTTGCGGGCGAAGCACGCTACCCTGAGTAACTGCCCCCACTAATCTGGCAACTCTGTAGGAGTTGCGATTAGCCGCAGGCGTTATACTCAATCTTATGGTTTCCGCCTACCCATTCCTACCCATTATCCTGCTACGGGTAACGCCTTCGGCTAAACGCAACTCCTACAGAGTTGCTACACCTTATTATATATGTACCCAGGGTAGAGGCGCTGCGCACCTCAACCCTGGGCTATGAAATCGCAACTCTGACGGAGTTGCCAGGGGTGCGCACCAGCCACGCCAAGGCGAAGCCGACAGCCACCGCCACGGCTTTTTGTATTTATTTCATCCCCTGATAGACGCAATAAATAGTGGAAGAAACGTGCAATAGAGCCTACCCAAGCAACAGGACAATGGAATGAAATGGGTAAGTGGATATTATCAGAAGATAGACTCGCTGGTCTCGGTGGTAAACCGCTCGAGCGCCTTGATGCCCATGATGGAATTGCCGTGCTTGTTGAGTCGCGGACTCCAAACGGCTATGGAATAGCGCGAGGGATAGACTGCCACGATGCCGCCACCTACACCGCTCTTGCCAGGCAGTCCCACAAGGAAGGAAAACTCGCCCGCCTCATCGTAGAAGCCACAGGTCTGCATGATGGCGTTGATGCGCTTCACGCCCGATACACTCAACTTCACGCCGGCGTGGTCGAAGGGCTCATCGCTCTTGGCAAAGGCGACAAAGGCCCGAGCCAGGTCGCGACAGCTCATCTCCACAGAACATATCATGCTATAGAACCGCAGCACCTCGTCGACGGGGTTGTGCAGGTTGACATAATGCTTGAGCAGATAGGCGATGGAAGCGTTGAGATAGGCGGTCTCGTACTCCGACTCTGCTACCTCCATCGAATAGTCGACCGTGACATTGCCACTAAGCTGGCGCACAAACTGGATGAAGAACTCCTGGGCATCGTCGAGATGAGACAGCAGCACGTCGGCCACCACCAGGGCGCCGGCATTGATAAAGGGATTGCGTGGGCGGCCATGCTCGTACTCGAGCTGCACCAATGAGTTGAAGGGCGTGCCCGACGGCTCTTTTCCTAAACGCATCCACAGGTTCTCTCCCTCAAGGCTCAGCGCTATAGCAAGCGAGAAAACCTTGGCTATACTCTGAATGGAAAAACAGGTGTCGTAGTCGCCATACATGCAGTCGTCGCCGCCGAGGACGCTCAGATAGATGCCAAACTTGTCGGGGTCTACACTGGCGAGCGCGGGGATGTAATCGGCCTGTCGTCCCAGCTGGGCATAAGGCTGTATCTCGCGGCAAATATTCTCTATAATCTCTTGGTAATTTCTGTCGTGCATCATGTCGTGGATGGTGGTTAATAGTATGGGGATGCCCACGCTTCATGATGGGCCGCGGGAGGCATCCCTCTTGATGGTTATGGATGGTAAAATGGATGGAGAAAGCGGGTTATGCCTTCTCGATGAGCACCACGGCGTAGGCGCTGATGCCCTCTTCTCGGCCGGTGAAGCCCAGTCGCTCGGTGGTGGTGGCCTTGATGGAGACATCGTCCTCGTCGATGCCCATGACATGGGCGAGACATGCCTTCATCGCGGGCACATGCGGATTGATTTTGGGCCGCTCGGCGCAGACGGTGGCGTCGACATTGCCCACACGGTAGCCGCGGCTGGCGATAAGGTCGATGGTTTTGGCAAGCAGTATCTTGCTGTCTACGTTGAGTGTCTCTGCCGAGGTGTCGGGGAAATGATAGCCTATGTCGCGCATATTGGCTGCACCTAAGAGGGCGTCGCAGATGGCATGGATGAGCACGTCGGCATCACTATGGCCCAGCAATCCCATGGTGTGAGGAATACGTATACCTCCGAGCCACAGTTCGCGGTCGGGCACCAGCCGGTGGACGTCGAAGCCCATGCCTACTCTAATCTTTGTCATAATATATAATAAGGTGGAATTAGCGACGGCGGAAGATGTCCTTGATACCGTCCATATCAAAACTCAGGGTGAAGCGCATCGTCTGGTCAAGCGGGTTGGTCTTGGCGGTGGCGATGACATAACCGGCGTCGAGCGAGAAGACCTTCATGCGGAAGCCGGCGCCCACGGTGAAGTACTTGCGGTTGCCCTTGTTCTCGCTCTCGTGGTGATAACCGGCGCGGAGGAAGAACTTGTCGTTGTACTCGTACTCTGCGCCCACGCTCCAGTTAATTTCCTCGAGCTCTTCCTTAAATCCGTTGGGTGCATCGGTGAAGCTCTTGAAGATACCGCTGATGGACGACACGTTCCAGTATTCGTCCTCCATGCGCTGCTTGTACTGCTCTTCGTCCTCGCCCTCCCGCTGCTTGGGGTAGGTAGGCACGAGCAGCTTGTTGGCATCGGCGGCGAAGGTGATGCGATTGTACTCGTCGATGGGCACCTTGAGCGAGGCTCCGAGGCGCAGGTTGGTGGGGATGAAGAAGCTGTGGTTGTCGCCACCGAAATTGATTTTGCTACCGATGTTGGAGATATTCAGTCCCAAGCCCAACTGGCACTCGCGCTGGCCCAGATTGATGTAGTTCTGGTAGTATGCGGCGATGTCGGCGGCAAAGGCTGAACCGGGCTGGGTGTCTTCATTGAAGTCAAAGGTAAGGTCGGAGTAAATCCATCTCACGCCGGCGGCGATAGAGAAGGTCTCGCTGAGCATGAGCGAATAGGCCACATCGAGCGACATCTCATAGGGGTTGATGGTCATGGCATTGTCATCGGTGTGACCGTCCATGAAGACCTCGCCCATGGAGAAGTAGCGCATAGAGGCTGACACGGCACTGTAGTCGCCTATGCGGTAGTAGCCGGCGAGATAGGCCACATCCATATCGTTGACCAGCTGTCGCAGCCAGGGGGTATAGTTGAGCGCCACTCCGGCACGCGAAATGGCAAAGGGGTACTTGGCGGGGTTCCAGTATTGGGAGTTGACATCGGCATCGGTAGCCACACCCACATCGCCCATTCCGGCTGCACGTGCGTCGGGGGCTATCGTCTGCGAGGTCACCGAGGTGTTGACGGGATTGAACATATCTTTCTTGTCCTGGGCCTGCACCGTGGCAGCAACCATGACAAGGAGTATGGCGAAAATGATAGATGTGAGCTTGTTCATTATACTTCTACTATTGTTATGCTATAGGATAACGGAGACTACCGCCTAATTATTGCCCAAGACGATAAGTTTCTTTGCTTTGGATGTTTTCTTGCTGCCATCAGAGCCGGCACGCACGCGGTAGAGATAGACTCCCGTCTGGAGGCGTCCGCCGGTGTCGAGCGTCAGGTCCCAGTCTACGGTATAGGCTCCCGTGGCGGGCACACCGTTCTCGGAGTGGGTCCAGAGGAGGCGTCCGCTCATGTCGAAGACCTCGATGTCGATGTCCATGGGACTGCCCGTGCGGTCGTGGTTGATGATAAAGGTGGTGTAGGTGGTGGCAGGGTTCTTGCTCAGACCCACGCTGAAGATATTGGGCTCGAGTCCGCGCACCACGGTGAAATCGAGACGGGCGGTAGAAGCATTGTTGAGCACATCCCAAGCCCGGAAGACGAGGGTGTGCTTGCCCTCGGTGAGTTCGGGTATATTATAATAGGTGGTGCCACGGGTATAGGTACCAAAGTCGAAGGCGAAGTTGTCGTTGAGGGTGTAGGTCTTTGCCATGTCGCCGTCAATGACGAGTTGCAGATCGTGGCCGATGCCGCTGCCGGTGGCGTTGATGCCGTCTTCATCTGTGATCTCTGCCACGAAGTAGGGCGTGGTGTTGACCTTGCCTCCGTTGACAAACTGGGGCGAGTTGAGGTAGCAGTAGATGGATGGGCCTATGGAGTCGGTGGTCACCTCGCCTCCGGCTACGGTGAAGCGGTCGAAGGCGCCGTGGGCCTCGCGCTGGCGGGCATTGTCTACGGCGTAGAGGTTGATGAGTCCGGTGCCATCGGAGTAGGATATGTCTTTGGGCACGGCAAAGGTGAGGGCGAAGCGGCCTGCCCTGACGCTGTCGGAACCATGGTAGATGACGCGCTTGCGGTCGTAGTAGGTGAAGGCTTCCTCGGCCTCAGTCTGATTGTTCTGCTTGCAGGTCACCAGTTCGCGCACATCGCGCACGGTGGCTGTCACCACTCCGTCGAAGTCTTGTGCCTGCTCGATGTGGCCGGATATGCGCGCCACCTTACCCACCTGCAGACGGGCATCGGCGGTCACGGGCACACCGTTGATGCTGTCAATGACGGCGGTCATGGTGGGCAGATTGAGCGTCATGGCGGGGTCGCCGAGGAGGGTAAACTGCAACTTGTTGACGGTGACATCCTGTCCGGTGGTCACCATCTCGTTCTTGGCCAGACGCTGCGCCTCGCCGAGGGTGGTGGGGCGTCCGTCGGTCACGGTGAGCACGTGGCGCATGTAAGCCATATTGAGCGGACGGTTGTAGAGGGTCTGCACGGTGCGCGTGGTACCCCAGAAGGCTACGGCTCCGCCCTTGGCATTGCATACGGCGGTCTCGCCTATCGTGGGCTCGACACCGTCGAAGGCCATGATGTCGCACGATGCCGTAATCCACAGGGGCAGATTGGCATTGCGCGCCTGTTCAAAGTCGTTGATGGTCACCACCCGCTCATGCGACAACTGCTCGGCGCGGCCGTGGCCGCTGTAGTCCATGATGAGCGCACCGGCAGCCATCTGCTGCTTCACATCCTGCGAAGCACCGGGATAGGCGTGGCCGGTGGCCGACGACTCGCGCTGGTATGCGTCCCACATCACCTTCTTGATATGATAGCCAGGATGGAGCGCAGCCACCTGCTCGGCAGCCATGTCGACATCCTTCATGTGGATATTCTGGTTGCCGTCGTCTCCCATAAACATGAGCACGTTCTGCCATGCGCCGGCATTGCCGTTGGTCATGTAGGCCTCTATCTTGTCTACCACGCCCTTGGCTGCCTCGGCTGTGGTCACGGGTATGCGTCCCACGGCGATATCCTCCTTGTCGCGGGCGATATCGGTGCCTTCGCCATCGTCCATCAGCGTGAAGAAACCGTCGTTCACGTAGCAGTAGAGCTCGCTGAAAGAGTTCTCACTCTCGTAACACAGCAGATAGTCGTCGGCACTGAGACGGCGGGTGTCGCTGATGAGCATGCGGTTGTCCCACACGGCGTCGCCGAAGAGTAGCAGATAGCGCGGCATGTCGCTTTCGGTCTCGGCGCGGTCGTAGAGCATCTTGAGGTAATGGCGGTAGGCGCTGGCATCGGGCGTTCCGCTGGAGAACTCGTTGAAGAGCTCGTCGGCAGGAACGATGGTCACGCGCATGCCGTCGCGCTGCTCATGGAGGCGCTTGATGCGCTCGGCCTGGGCAAGCAGCTTCTGACTGGTGGGGATAATGATGACCATGTCGGCAGGACCGTCGGCATGGTGGTTCTGGTTGGTAATGTTGTAGACGTAATCGGGGACGGGGATATTGCCCGTCAGGCTGGGAGCCGGACGCGGTGAGTCGAAAGCCATCGAGATATAGTCGAGACGCACCGTCGAACTGCCGATGGTCTTGATGACGAGTTTGGCATCGGAGGCATAACGGCCTATGCGATAGGTGGCTGTCGCCGACGCTCCCTTGTCATAGCTCTGGGGCATGATACTGATGGTGCCCAGCAGCGAGTCGGCCAGGGACACCTCCACACGGCTTTCCCCACCAGCCGACACGGCTACGGTTATACGGGCTGTCTGCTGCGAACCGCTGAAGACAGGCAGGCTGTAGGCGTAGGAAGAGTTGAAGGCGATGGGGGTATTCTCATAGAGGTTGCGGCCGCCATGATACCAGGCGTAGTTGTCGGTCTCGTGGAGCCAGTGGTAATCGTGGGGCGAGGGATAGATGCTGCTTACAAACTGGGCGGAATCGATGGGCGTCACAGCCTCATCGGTCTGGGTGATGAAGTAGTAGCCATACTGCGAATAGGGATTGCGGGTGCGCACGGTGGCATCGTTGGCACTCCAGCTCACGGGGCCTTGGGCGTAGAAGAGGCGCTTGCCGCCGACCTGGCAGATGGGCACCTCGCGCAAATCATCATGGGCTTGCAGACTGGCACCCGTCAGCTTCTCGTCGATGAGGGCGCCACCCATGCCATAGACATGCACACGCGAGAGGTCGGTAAATCCGGCGCGGCGGATGAGCGACTCGGTAATCTGGTAGACTCCGCTCTCGCTCACGCGTATCTTTGCCCATCGTCCTTGGGCCAGCACGGAGTTGGCGGCATAGCGCTCGCCCACAGGGACCACTGCCGCACGCTGGCGGCGACGGGCGGCACGACTGAGGGGGCGCGACTGCACATCGAGCATGAAACTGACAAGCAGCTGGTGACGGCCTCCGCGGAAGACCACGGGGCAGAAAGCGACCTCCAGGCTGGCCTGGCGGCGCGAGGTGACGATGTGCTGGGTGATAAGGGGGCTTGCGCCGGGCTGGACATCATGGGTGGCAAGCCGGTAGCGGGCTACGTCGGCAGCCGTCATGTCGATATATTCGGGATAGGCTATGCTGACAGTATAGACGCTGTCGGCATAATCGCCCGAGAGGGGTATGGCGCAGGCAAAGGTGGGGGCCACGCTGTCTATCTTGACCTGTTGGGCGGTCAAATTATAAAACTTCTGCGCCCGGGTTGTCATAGCCGCCGCAAGAAGTATCATGACTAATATGTATCTGACTGATTTCAGATGGCTGATGGTTTTATGTTTCAATATCGTCTCACTTACAGTTAAACTCGAGCACCTTGCGCTCTTCGACATAACCTTCCAGATGGTCATCGATATGCACGGGACCCACGCCGGCAGGAGTACCGGTGAAGATTACATCGCCTGTCTTCAGGGTGAAATACTGGCTGATGTAGGCCACTATCTCGTCGATGCCGAAGACCATGTCGGCGGTGCAGCCTTCCTGCACGGTCTGTCCATTGATATCGAGGTGGAACCGCAGGGCCTGCACATCGAGAAACTTGTCCTTGCCGACCCACTCGCCGATAGCTGCGGCACCGTCGAAGCTCTTGCTGAGGTCCCAGGGCAGACCCTTCTCGCGCAGCTGCTGCTGCACATCGCGGGCGGTGAAGTCGATACCCACCGTCACGGCATCATAGTAGCGATGGGCGAAACGCTGGGGAATGTTCTTGCCCAACCTGCAGATGCGTATCACCAACTCGGCCTCATAGTCTATGCGTCCCATGAAGTCGGGAACGAAGAAGGGTTTGCCCGACTTGAGCAGCGACGAGTCGGCCTTGGTGAACAACACTGGGGCCTCTGTCTTATATAACGCACCATCCAACTCTTTATTGTGTTGGATGTAGTTCATTCCGATACCAAATATCTTCATTGTCGTTTTCTTAATGTTTCTACCGATAAAGTTCAGTTCCAATCTGTTGCAAAGTTACAAAAAAAGATGTAACCACACGACACAAAAAGGCTGAATGTAATGCATAATATTTTACGTAAACTTACCGACGAGCTATCATCATTTTCACCCGCTTGCATAAAACTGCATATTTTACTGTCATATCGCCGCACGACCTGACACATTATTAAATATATTTATAGGAGATACAGATACAAACCAGACTATCATCTGCTTTTTTGTCTCAAATCAGGGGCAACAAGTCATTGCTTTTGTCTCAAATCATGGGCAACAAGCTGCTATTTTTGTCGCAAATCAGGGGCAACAGGACTTTACTTTTGTTGCAAATCATGGGCAACAACGCGGTATTCTTGTCGCAAATCAAGGGCAAGAGGGCTATCATTGGGACGACGGACACAACCTCCGGAGCCTGAACAATGGCCTCGGCGGCGACTCTGACCAGTGGAAACGGGTCAGAACATCTCTTCGCTCTTCTTCTTGATGGTCTTGAAGATATTGGACCACGCGTTGCCCTCTTCCTTCTTGTCCTCGGCGTTGCGGTCTTTCTGCTGCGAGTTGTTCGACTTGCGGGAAGCGTGCTTCTTGGTAGCGTGGGGCTTGGCGGTGTGTTTTCTCTTGGTCTTCGTTGTGGGCATATCGCTCTGCTTCATACGCTCGGCCCACTCGCCGGTAAAACTGTAACCTGCCTCGGTTATCTCGAAGTCTATCTCTGGCATATTGATACCCTCGGCAGGACGATAGGGAATCTCGCTGCCGTTGTAACGCTCCACCCTCACGGTGCATACGCCCTTGGCAAGGATGTCGAGCTCCTTGGCAGCACGCCACGACAGGTCGATGATACGCCCACGGGCAAAGGGGCCACGGTCGGTGACCTTGACCACTACCGACTTGTTGTTAGAGAGATTGGTTACCTTGAGCAGGGTGCCGAAGGGATAGGTGCGATGGGCGCAGGTGAGACTGTCGTGATGCAGTCTGTCGCCGCTGGCGGTACGCGCGCCGGTGGCGCGTTTGGAATAAAAAGTAGCCTTACCCCTCTGCGTCTGTGCCAGCATAGGGGTAAAGCTCAAGAGTGATAAGATTGCAATAATTACTCTTCGTATTTGTTTCATAAGTTATGTAGCAACCGCGTGTTGCCGGCTTCGTTGCCGACAACCGCGGTCTGTGCATTGTCGCTTACACTACGCCCTGGGCCAGCATAGCCTTGGCTACCTTCATGAATCCGGCGATATTGGCACCCTTGACATAGTTGATGTAGCCGTCGGGCTCAGTACCATACTTGGCACACTGATCGTGGATGGAGCTCATGATGTAGTGGAGCTTCTCGTCGACCTCGTCCTTGCTCCAGTGCAGGCGTATAGAGTTCTGAGTCATCTCCAGACCCGATGTTGCCACGCCACCAGCGTTGACAGCCTTGCCGGGAGCGAAGAGCTGCTTGGCAGCCACAAACTTCTCGACAGCCTCAGCCGTACAACCCATGTTGCTCACCTCAGCCACACACAATGGGTGGTTGGCGAGAATCATGTCGGCGTCGTCGCCATTGAGCTCGTTCTGGGTAGCACAGGTCAGATAGATGTCGGCCTTTACCTCCCATGGCTTCTTGCCTGCCACGAATGTAGCCTCGGGATAAACCTCAGCATAGGGCTGGCAGATGTCGTTGCCGCTGGAGCGGAGCTCGAGCATATATTCGATCTTGTCGCCGCTGACGCCTTCTGGGTCGTGGATGTAACCGTCAGGTCCACTGATGGTAATCACCTTGGCACCAAGCTGGGTAGCCTTCTTGGCAGCACCCCAAGCCACGTTGCCGAAGCCAGAGATAGCCACTGTCTTGCCGGCGATATCAAGGCCCTTGTCCTTCATCATGTGGTTGACGAAATAGAGCGCGCCGAAACCGGTAGCCTCGGGACGGAGGATAGAACCGCCCCACTCTATGCCTTTACCGGTAAGCACACCTTCGTAGCGATGAGTGAGCTTCTTGTACTGGCCAAAGAGATAGCCAATCTCACGACCGCCTACGCCGATGTCGCCTGCAGGAACGTCCTCATCAGGACCGATATAGCGATAGAGCTCGTCCATGAACGCCTGGCAGAAACGCATGATTTCGGCATCACTGCGACCGCGGGGAGAGAAGTCTGAACCACCCTTGGCGCCACCCATAGGCAGCGTGGTGAGCGCGTTCTTGAATGTCTGCTCGAAGCCCAGGAACTTCATAATAGAAAGGTTGACAGAGGGATGGAATCGCAGACCGCCCTTGTACGGGCCGATGGCGCCGTTGAACTGTACGCGATAACCTATATTGACATGCACCTCGCCATTGTCATCTACCCATGGCACACGGAACATGTGTACACGCTCGGGCTCTACGATGCGCTCGACGATTTTGGCCTTTTCAAACTCAGGATGCTGGTTGTAGACGTCCTTAATAGACTCCAACACTTCGCTCACTGCCTGAAGGAACTCTGACTCACCAGGATGCTTGCGCTCCAGGTCTTGCATGATTTTCTGTACTTCCATAGTGGTATTTCTTTAAGTAATTGAGATTTACAGATTGTTTATTACTATGGCAAAAGTAGTGTATTTGAAGCAAACAAACAAGAAAAAACGCATTTATTTTACTCTCCCCACTTACTTTTCGACATATGCCAGGCCGGCGGGACGGCAGACCGCGACGACCGCCATGATGCAAATTAAAACAAAAAGAATGAATAATGCCACAAAAAGCAAAATTATCTTGACGCAAAGCATACTAAAAAAGTTTTTTGATATACCTTTGCATAATATAAATATGTGTATTATGGAATCGAAGATACCTGCCCAATGGGAGAAGTTCTATCTCAAAGACGTGAGCTTTGTCAATCTGATGATGCGACGCATCTACAATGTGCTCATCGTCGCCAACCCCTACGACGCCTTCATGCTCGAAGACGACGGACGCATCGAGGAGAAAATCTACAATGAATATATGCTGCTGGGACTGCGCTATCCGCCTACATTCACTCAGGTGAGCACCACCGAGGAGGCCGAGAAGATGCTGCACACCACCAACATAGACCTGGTGATATGTATGCCCGGCAACGCCGACAACGACGCCTTCGCCGTGGCACGCGACATCAAGCACAAGTTTCCCCACATGCACTGCATAGTGCTCACTCCGTTCTCGCATGGCATCACCAAGCGCATGCAGCACGAAGACCTGTCTATCTTCGACTACGTATTCTGCTGGCTGGGCAATACCAACCTCATACTCTCGATCATCAAACTGATAGAGGACAAGATGAATCTGGACCACGACATCCACGAGGCGGGTGTGCAGATGATTCTGGTGGTCGAAGACAGCATAAGGTTCTACAGTTCGATACTCCCCAACCTTTATAATTATATACTGCTGCAGAGCCAGCGCTTCTCGACCGAAGCGCTCAACCGCCATGCCGCCACCATGCGTATGCGCGGACGACCCAAGGTGGTGCTCGCGCGCACCTATGAAGAGGCGATGGCCATGTACGAACGCTATAGCGACAATGTATTGGGCGTCATCAGCGACGCCCGCTTCCCCATCCACGGCGAGAAGGACCCCGAAGCCGGCATCAAGCTCTTCCGCGAGATACGCAGCCGCAACGAGTATGTGCCGCTCATCATGGAGAGTTCCGAGAGCAGCAACCGCGCCAAGGCCGAAGCCGAGGGATTCAGATTTGTCGACAAGAACTCCAAGAAGATGAGCCTCGACCTGCGCCGGCTGATGGAAGAGCACATGGGATTTGGCGATTTCGTCTTCCGCGACCCACGCAGCCACGAGGAGATACTGCGTATACACAGTCTGAAGGAGCTTCAGGACAACATCTTCAAGATTCCCAACGACTCCATGCTCTACCACATCAGCCGCAACCACATGAGCCGCTGGCTCTCGGCGCGCGCCATCTTCCCCGTGTCGGCGTTCCTCAAGGATGTGACATGGAACAAGCTGCAGGATGTCGATGCCCACAGACAGATTATCTACGATGCCATCGTCCAGTACCGACACCTGAAAAACCAGGGCGTGGTGGCAGTGTTCGACCGCAAGAAGTTCGACCGCTTCAGCCACTTCGCACGCATCGGCGAAGGCTCGCTCGGCGGCAAGGGCCGTGGCCTGGCTTTTCTGGACAACATCATCAAGCGCCACCCCGACTTCAACCAGTTTGCCGGCGTCAGCGTGCAGATACCCAAGACCGTGGTGCTCTGCACCGATGTCTTCGACCGGTTTATGGAGCAGAACAACCTCTACCAGATAGCCCTCAGCGACGCCTCTGACGAAGAGATACTCCAGCACTTCCTCCAGGCGCAGCTGCCCGATGAGTTCATCGCCGACTTCTATGCTTTCTTCGAAGCCATACAGAGCCCTATAGCCATACGCTCATCATCGCTGCTCGAAGACGCACACTATCAGCCCTTCGCCGGCATCTACTCGACCTACATGATACCCTATCTCGCCGACAAGTATGCCATGCTGCAGATGCTGGCGTGTGCCATCAAGGGAGTATATGCCTCGGTATTCTACCGCGACTCCAAGGCCTACATGACCGCCACAAGCAACGTGATAGACCAGGAGAAGATGGCGGTGATACTGCAGGAGGTGGTGGGCCATCAGTATGGCAACCGCTTCTACCCCAACTTCTCGGGTGTGCTGCGGTCTATCAACTACTACCCCATCGGCGACGAACAGGCCGACGAGGGTATCGCCTCGCTCGCGCTGGGTCTGGGCAAGTATATCGTAGATGGAGGACAGACGCTGCGCGTTTCGCCCTATCATCCGCATCAGGTATTGCAGACGAGCGAGATGGAGACTGCGCTGCGCGAGACACAAACCCAGTTCTATGCGCTCGACATGCAACACGTGGGCGAAGACTTCAAGGTCGACGATGGGTTCAACATCCTCAAACTCCGTGTCAAGGACGCCGAGGCCGACCATGCGCTCAACTTCATCGCGTCGACCTACGACCCTTACGACCAGGTGATACGCGACGGACTCTACGACGGCGGACGCAAGATAATCTCCTTTGCCGGAGTGCTGCAGCAAGATGTGTTCCCCCTGCCCCAACTGCTGCAGATGACCATGCGCTATGGAGCGGCAGAGATGAGACGCCCCATAGAGGTGGAGTTTGCCTGCAACCTCAACGCCGACCGCACAGGCAGCTTCTTCCTCCTGCAGATAAGGCCCATCGTAGACAGCAAGCAGATGCTTGACGAAGACATCTGCGCAATCAGCGACGACCGCTGCCTGCTGCGCTCCCACAACTCGCTGGGCCACGGCGCCAGCGAAGAGGTGACCGATGTGGTCTATGTCAAGACCGACGACCAGTTTACAGCCATCAACAACCCCGCCATAGCCTGTGAGATAGAGCGCATCAACCGCCGCTTCCTCGATGAAGGCCGTGGATACGTGCTCATAGGGCCCGGACGGTGGGGCTCGAGCGACCCTTGGCTGGGCGTGCCGGTCAAGTGGCCTCACATCAGCGCCGCTCAGGTCATCGTCGAGGTCGAACTCAAGAACTACCGGGTGGACCCCAGCCAGGGCACACACTTCTTCCAGAACCTCACCAGCTTTGGCGTGGGCTACTTCACCATCGACACCAACACCGACAACGGTATCTATCGCAAGGAGGTGCTCGACGCGATGCCCGCGGTCGAAGAGACTCAATTTGTAAGGCACGTGAGATTTGACAAACCGCTCAAAATACTCATGGATGGCAAGAAACAGGAGGGTGTAGTGTTGATTTAAGTCAATAATTATAGTTTTTAGCAAAAAAAGAGGTAATTTATTTGCAGATATGATAAAAACCTTATACCTTTGCATCGTGTTTTTCATGGTATTAGATTTAAGGTTAACAAAGATTGGGACTCAGCGGAGTCCCTTTTTTATTTTTACCCCATCCCGAAGCACCGTTTCCCACCCTCACCGACCACGATAAGAATTGCCAAGGTTAGCCCCGAGCACGGCATAGAAGCCCCAGCCCATTGGGAAGGGTTTGGAGAGGGGTCTCCAATAAGCAGTTGTTTTTGTACCGGCGAAAGCCGGACTTTTTGAACGGCCAAAGGCCGCTTTTTTTACCGTCGCGGAGGATGGCGTCATGCCGTGCATGACGGTGGGGATGGTGGAGACGACACGCAGGAAAACTCGTTTTCCGACAGTCGGCACCGCCATCCACGCCAAGGCGAAGCCGCCATCCGCCACCACGGCTTTTTGTGTTTATTTCATCACCCTCCCAGGCGCAATAAACAATAGGGGGAAAGCCAAAGAGAAGCCCCATCCCACCAGCAGGCCCCACCCCAGCCTTCTCAAATGGGAAGGCGAACCACATAACCTCCTTAAACTCAGAAAGAAGGAGCTCCCGCCCCTTGGGGAGGGCATGGGGAGGGGCCTCCAATAAGCAGCAGCAACTCTGTAGGAGTTGCGTTTCCCCAGCCAAGGGTTGCGGGCGAAGCACGCTACCCTGGGTAAGCATCCCCCACTAACCTGGCAACTCTGTAGGAGTTGCGATTAGCCGTAGGCGTTACCCGCAGCA
>NZ_NPJL01000017.1:0-8904 GCF_002251325.1 Prevotella sp. P4-67 | reverse complement strand
GTGAGCCGACGCTTCACCCTGGGCGTGAAGGGCGAGATGGACTGGCTGCTCAACCGGCAGGACATCGCCCCCAAGCACTACATCTACGCCCTCGCCACCGTGCGCTACAACTTCGTGCAGAGCCGCGCACGCAAGTTGCGCGACTTCTACGGCAACGAGATGAGCGCGCTCAACGACCGCAACAACGCCCTGCGCCAGGAAGCAGCCGATGCCAAGGCACGCGCCGACCGCGAAGCCTACCTGCGAGAGCAGGCTGAGCGGGACAAGGCGGGCCTGAAGCGACAGCTCGACGACTGCGAGCGCAGCCGCCAGAGCGCTGTCGAGGAGCCGGGACACTATGTGCAGTTTGCGCACAACAGCTCGACCTTGAGCCGTGAAGAGACCGACCGTCTGCGTGCCTTTGCCCGCAGCGTCAAGGGCACCCGGCTCACCATCGTCGCCGAAGCCAGCACGCCCGGCACCGCCGAGTACAACCAGGCCATCTCCGAGCGCCGCCTCAAGCGCGTGGTCAAGGTGCTGCTCAAGGAGGGCTTTGCCCCCGAAGACCTGCACCCGCAGACCGCCATCGGCGCACAGAACGGCAAGGCCAACTATGAGGGCCGCAGAGTGACTATCACCATAAAGAAGTAGAATATAAACCCAAAAACACAAATAACTATGAGAGTATTGAAATCTATCATGTTGGCCGGCGCCATGCTGCTGGCAACACCCGTCTTCTTCAGCTCCTGCGAGGAAGACGCGACAAACCTGAAGTACAAGATGGAGGTAACCGTGGTCAACGACTTCACCAAGGTGGTGGAGGCCATCAACAACGGAGCCCTCAAGAACGAGCAGGCCATCAACCAGCTCAAGCAGGCCATCGACCAGATGAACGCCGACCAGAAGACCAAGATGCAGGCGATCATCGCCGCCATCAATGCGGTCAACAACACCCTCGACACCAAGCTCGCCGTCATCGAGGCTGCCATCAAGGCGCAGACCCTCTCCATGGACAGCAAGATGGAACTCCTCAAGGGCGTCATCGAGGCACAGTCTGCCTCTCTCGAACTCAAGTTGGGTGCCATCGAGACCGCTATGAATGAGCAGACCCTCGCCCTCGAGGCAAAGATGGACCTCATCCACGACATCATCGGCGACCAGACCGCTGCGCTCGAACTCAAGATAGGGGCCATCGAGGCTGCCATCAAGGCGCAGACCCTCTCGATGGAGGCAAAGATGGACCTCATCCACGACATCATCGCCGCGCAGACCTCTGCCCTCGAACTCAAGCTCGCCGCCATCGAGACTGCCATGAAGGAAGAGTCGATAGCCCTGGCAGACAAGCTCGCGCTCGTCGAGCAAGCCATCAAGGACCAGACCACCAACTTCGACACCAAGATGGAGCTGCTCACCACAGCCATCACCAGCATGCCCGACTATAGCGCCAAGCTCGCTGCCATCGAGACTGCCATCAGCAATGTGCCCGACTATGCTACCCAGCTCGCTGCCATCAAGGCGGTGATGAATGGCATCAACACCACGCTCACCGACAAGCTGGCGCTGCTCGAGGGTATCAACGACGCCATCACCGACAATGCTGCCAAGCTCGCTGCCATCAAGGCGGTCATCGACGCGCTGCCCGACTACAGTACCGCGTTTGCCAGCATCAAGACCGAGATAGCCAACCTGCTGCAGGCTGTCAAGGACGGCACCACCAGCACCGAGACTGCACTGGCTGCCATAGCCGCCAAAATCGAGGAGATGAAGGCTGCCGGCGGAGTAAGCGGCGGAGGCACCACAGGTGGTGGCACTGGCACCGAGAAGATTGTCCCAAAGGACTTTGTAGACCTCGGTCTGCCCAGCGGACTGCTGTGGGCGAAATGCAACATCGGCGCTGCCACTGAGAATGAAACCGGCGGCTACTTTTCTTGGGGTGAGACTGCTCCTAAGACGAAATTTGGCTACGGTAAATACAAATTCTGGAATGGTTCTACGTTCACCAAGTACAACTGGAGTGACAATCTGATGGAACTCCAGCCCGAAGATGACGCTGCCACCGTCATTCTCGGTCCCTGGTGTCATACGCCGACCAAAGCTGAATGGGAAGAACTGATTGAGAAATGCACCTGGGAAGCCACGAAGGTGACGATGCCGGGGACAACTGAGCCTGTAGTGGCATACTGGAAGGTAACAGGACCCAACGGAAACCATATCATCTTGCCTTCCACTGGATATTACTGGGATGATGGTTTACATTTTAGCTGGTCTTTCTATAATTCATCTACATTGAAAGAGGTGGACACTGTCTGTTCATTAGGATGGGACCATAGTGGGGTAACTGAAGAACTTGGTGTCTCGTATGATCATCCCACAATAGCAAGGGGTTCCCGCAAGGCTGGCTACGTGATACGTGCCGTGTGCAGCACCAAGTAAGCTGACAAGAGAGAATGGTAATATAATATAGGTATAAGTCATTCCCGCCGGCCCCGGTGCTGGCGGGGGTGCAAACGACAAAACAGAATACAAGATGAACACAAGACCGACCAACGCGCCCATGCCGCTCTCGGGTGGCCGATGGGCAAGAGCCGCGCTCAGCCTGTGGCTCGTGGTGCTCGCCGTCTCGGGGTCAAGGCGCAGACCGAGGCCGTGCCCACCCCCCGCGCGACAGCAACCAGGAGCTGCGCACCCATACCTGGAGCGTCTATGCCCAGGGTGGACTGTCGTGGGCCACTGGAGTGTGGTACTCCAACCACGATGCCAAGAAGAGTTACAAACTGGCGCCCGCCGTGGGTGGCGGTGTCGACTTCACCATCCGCCCCTGGGTGCGTGTTGGCGCCGACTATCTCTGGATGCGCTACCGCCGAGAGCAGCGCTTCTCGGTGCTCGACCAGACCGCGTCGCCAGCCAAGACCTATGGCAACTATCTCATGAACACACACAACGCGAAGCTCGGCGTGCAGTTCAACGTCATGGAGCTGTGGAGCACCCGCAAGGCGCAGTGGCTCAACATCTGGGTGGGCACCGGCATCGGGGGAACCCTCGCCCGTGGCACTGAGTACGGCATGTGGGTGGGCAACACCATCACCCAGGGTACCACCACCACGCCCGTCACCAGCGACATCAGCATCAGCAACGACGCCACCGTGACCGTCACCGGCAATGTGCTGGCAGCCAACCGCCACGAGAAGTTCCGCAAGCTCTACATCCCCGCCACGCTACACGTCGAGGCCGACGTGAGCCGACGCTTCACCCTGGGCGTGAAGGGCGAGATGGACTGGCTGCTCAACCGGCAGGACATCGCCCCCAAGCACTACATCTACGCCCTCGCCACCGTGCGCTACAACTTCGTGCAGAGCCGCGCACGCAAGTTGCGCGACTTCTACGGCAACGAGATGAGCGCGCTCAACGACCGCAACAACGCCCTGCGCCAGGAAGCAGCCGATGCCAAGGCACGCGCCGACCGCGAAGCCTACCTGCGAGAGCAGGCTGAGCGGGACAAGGCGGGCCTGAAGCGACAGCTCGACGACTGCGAGCGCAGCCGCCAGACTGCTGTCGACGAGCCGGGACACTATGTACAGTTTGCGCACAACAGCTCGACCTTGAGCCGTGAAGAGACCATCCGTCTGCGTGCCTTTGCCCGCAGCGTCAGGGGCACCCGGCTCACCATCGTCGCCGAGGCCAGCACGCCCGGCACCGCCGAGTACAACCAGGCCATCTCCGAGCGCCGCCTCAAGCGCGTGGTCAAGGTGCTGCTCAAGGAGGGCTTTGCCCCCGAAGACCTGCACCCGCAGACCGCCATCGGCGCACAGAACGGCAAGGCCAACTATGAGGGCCGCAGAGTGACTATCACCATAAAGAAGTAGAATATAAACCCAAAAACACAAATAACTATGAGAGTATTGAAATCTATCATGTTGGCCGGCGCCATGCTGCTGGCAACACCCGTCTTCTTCAGCTCCTGCGAGGAAGACGCGACAAACCTGAAGTACAAGATGGAGGTAACCGTGGTCAACGACTTCACCAAGGTGGTGGAGGCCATCAACAACGGAGCCCTCAAGAACGAGCAGGCCATCAACCAGCTCAAGCAGGCCATCGACCAGATGAACGCCGACCAGAAGACCAAGATGCAGGCGATCATCGCCGCCATCAATGCGGTCAACAACACCCTCGACACCAAGCTCGCCGTCATCGAGGCTGCCATCAAGGCGCAGACCCTCTCCATGGACAGCAAGATGGAACTCCTCAAGGGCGTCATCGAGGCACAGTCTGCCTCTCTCGAACTCAAGTTGGGTGCCATCGAGACCGCTATGAATGAGCAGACCCTCGCCCTCGAGGCAAAGATGGACCTCATCCACGACATCATCGGCGACCAGACCGCTGCGCTCGAACTCAAGATAGGGGCCATCGAGGCTGCCATCAAGGCGCAGACCCTCTCGATGGAGGCAAAGATGGACCTCATCCACGACATCATCGCCGCGCAGACCTCTGCCCTCGAACTCAAGCTCGCCGCCATCGAGACTGCCATGAAGGAAGAGTCGATAGCCCTGGCAGACAAGCTCGCGCTCGTCGAGCAAGCCATCAAGGACCAGACCACCAACTTCGACACCAAGATGGAGCTGCTCACCACAGCCATCACCAGCATGCCCGACTATAGCGCCAAGCTCGCTGCCATCGAGACTGCCATCAGCAATGTGCCCGACTATGCTACCCAGCTCGCTGCCATCAAGGCGGTGATGAATGGCATCAACACCACGCTCACCGACAAGCTGGCGCTGCTCGAGGGTATCAACGACGCCATCACCGACAATGCTGCCAAGCTCGCTGCCATCAAGGCGGTCATCGACGCGCTGCCCGACTACAGTACCGCGTTTGCCAGCATCAAGACCGAGATAGCCAACCTGCTGCAGGCTGTCAAGGACGGCACCACCAGCACCGAGACTGCACTGGCTGCCATAGCCGCCAAAATCGAGGAGATGAAGGCTGCCGGCGGAGTAAGCGGCGGAGGCACCACAGGTGGTGGCACTGGCACCGAGAAGATTGTCCCAAAGGACTTTGTAGACCTCGGTCTGCCCAGCGGACTGCTGTGGGCGAAATGCAACATCGGCGCTGCCACTGAGAATGAAACCGGCGGCTACTTTTCTTGGGGTGAGACTGCTCCTAAGACGAAATTTGGCTACGGTAAATACAAATTCTGGAATGGTTCTACGTTCACCAAGTACAACTGGAGTGACAATCTGATGGAACTCCAGCCCGAAGATGACGCTGCCACCGTCATTCTCGGTCCCTGGTGTCATACGCCGACCAAAGCTGAATGGGAAGAACTGATTGAGAAATGCACCTGGGAAGCCACGAAGGTGACGATGCCGGGGACAACTGAGCCTGTAGTGGCATACTGGAAGGTAACAGGACCCAACGGAAACCATATCATCTTGCCTTCCACTGGATATTACTGGGATGATGGTTTACATTTTAGCTGGTCTTTCTATAATTCATCTACATTGAAAGAGGTGGACACTGTCTGTTCATTAGGATGGGACCATAGTGGGGTAACTGAAGAACTTGGTGTCTCGTATGATCATCCCACAATAGCAAGGGGTTCCCGCAAGGCTGGCTACGTGATACGTGCCGTGTGCAGCACCAAGTAAGCTGACAAGAGAGAATGGTAATATAATATAGGTATAAGTCATTCCCGCCGGCCCCGGTGCTGGCGGGGGTGCAAACGACAAAACAGAATACAAGATGAAAGCAATACTGAACAACCCGCTCATCACGCTATGCAGTGGCAGATGGGCAAGAATAGGGCTCAGCCTGATGCTCACTTCGCTTGCAGTGGTCGGCGCCAACGCGCAGACAGCGGGCGAGGGCGTGGCACAACCGCCGCGCGACAGCAACCAGGAGCTGCGCACCCATACCTGGAGCGTCTATGCCCAGGGTGGACTGTCGTGGGCCACTGGAGTGTGGTACTCCAACCACGATGCCAAGAAGAGTTACAAACTGGCGCCCGCCGTGGGTGGCGGTGTCGACTTCACCATCCGCCCCTGGGTGCGTGTTGGCGCCGACTACCTCTGGATGCGCTACCGCCGTGAGCAGCGCTTCTCGGTGCTCGACCAGACCGCGTCGCCCGCCAAGACCTATGGCAACTATCTCATGAACACACACAACGCGAAGCTCGGCGTGCAGTTCAACTTCATGGAGCTGTGGAGCACACGCAAGGCGCAGTGGCTCAACATCTGGGTGGGCACCGGCATCGGTGGAACCCTCGCCCGTGGCACTGAGTACGGCATGTGGGTGGGCAACACCATCACCCAGGGTACCACCACCACGCCCGTCACCAGCGACATCAGCATCAGCAACGACGCCACCGTGACCGTCACAGGCAATGTGCTGGCTGCCAACCGCCACGAGAAGTTCCGCAAGCTCTACATCCCCGCCACGCTACACATCGAGGCCGATGTGAGCCGACGCTTCACCCTGGGCGTGAAGGGCGAGATGGACTGGCTGCTCAACCGGCAGGACATCGCCCCCAAGCACTACATCTACGCCCTCGCCACCGTGCGCTACAACTTCGTGCAGAGCCGCGCACGCAAGTTGCGCGACTTCTACGGCAACGAGATGAGCGCGCTCAACGACCGCAACAACGCCCTGCGCCAGGAAGCAGCCGATGCCAAGGCACGCGCCGACCGCGAAGCCTATCTGCGAGAGCAGGCTGAGCGGGACAAGGCGGGCCTGAAGCGACTGCTCGATGACTGCGAGCGCAGCCGCCAGAGCGCTGTCGAGGAGCCGGGACACTATGTGCAGTTTGCGCACAACAGCTCGACCTTGAGCCGTGAAGAGACCGACCGTCTGCGTGCCTTTGCCCGCAGCGTCAAGGGCACCCGGCTCACCATCGTCGCCGAAGCCAGCACGCCCGGCACCGCCGAGTACAACCAGGCCATCTCCGAGCGCCGCCTCAAGCGCGTGGTCAAGGTGCTGCTCAAGGAGGGCTTTGCCCCCGAAGACCTGCACCCGCAGACCGCCATCGGCGCACAGAACGGCAAGGCCAACTATGAGGGCCGCAGAGTAACCATCACCGTAAAGAAATAACAAAACTAAAAACACATACAACTATGAGAGTAATGAAATCTATCCTGTTGGCCGGCGCGCTGCTGCTGGCAACACCAGTGTTCTTCAGTGCATGTCAGGAAGACGCTCCCGAAATAGACTATGAGATGAAAGTCACAGTGGTCAACGACTTCACCAAGGTGGTCGAGGCCATCAACAACGGCGCCCTCAAGAACGAGCAGGCCATCAACCAGCTCAAGCAGGCCATCGACCAGATGAACGCCGACCAGCAGACCAAGTTGCAGGCTATCATCGACGCCGTCAACGCAGTCAACAACACGCTCGACGCCAAGCTCGCCGTCATCGAGGCTGCCATCAAGGCGCAGACCCTCTCCATGGAGGCTAAGATGGATCTCCTCAAGGGCGTAATAGCCGCCCAGACCACCTCGCTCGAGACCAAGTTGGGCGCCATCGAGGCTGCCATCAAGGCGCAGACACTCTCGGTAGAGGCTAAGATGGACCTCATCCACGACATCATCGACGCCCAGACCACCGCCCTCGAGCTCAAGATAGCTGCCATCGAGGCTGCCGTCAAGGCGCAGACCCTCTCGATGGAGGCAAAGATGGACCTCATCCACGACATCATCGCCTCGCAGACCTCTGCCCTTGAGCTCAAGCTCGCTGCCATCGAGACTGCCATGAAGGAAGAGTCGATAGCCCTGGCAGACAAGCTCGCACTCATCGAGAAGGCCATCAAGGACCAGGCCACAAACTTCGACACCAAGATGGAACTGCTCACCACTGCCGTGACCAGCATACCCGACTATAGAGACAAGCTGGCTGCCATCGAGACCGCCATCAACAATGTGCCCGACTATGCTACCCAGCTCGCTGCCATCGAGGCGGTGTTGAGCAATGTCAACAGCACGCTCACCGACAAGCTGGCACTGCTCGAGTCTATCGAGACTGCCATCACCGAAAGCGGCAACAAGCTCGCAGCCATCAAGGCGGTCATCGACGCTCTGCCCGACTACACTGCCGAGTTTACCAACATCAAGACCGAGATAGCCAACCTGCTGCAGGCTGTCAAGGACGGCACCACCAGCAAGGAGGCTGCCATCGCTGCCATCGCTGCCAAAATCGAGGAGCTCAAGGCTGCAGGAGGCATCACCGGCGGAGGCACCACAGGTGGTGGCACTGCCACAGAGACCATGGAGTATGTAGACCTCGGACTGCCAAGTGGAAAGAAGTGGTCGAAGAAATACCTCGGCGCCGAGACCGCTGCAGATAAAGGCGACTACTATGCCTGGGGCGAGACCTCGCCTAAGAATATTGGAGACTTTACGAACGAGAAGTACGGACTGCTTGACGGCGGTTGGGGCGAATTCAGAAGATATCATGGGAAAGACGGCTGGAAACAGCTCATGCCTTACGATGACGCAGCCACAGCAAGGCTCGGCAATAAATGGCATATCCCCACAGTCACAGAGGTAAAGGAATTGTTCAATAATTGTACAGCTAAGGAGATAACGCTGAACGGGCAGCCTGGCATTGCCCTGGTATCTAAGATTAACAACAACTACATCTTCTTCAGAAATAATGGTAGTATTTCCGGTGACAAATGGTATCGTACAAACTGCTGCCTTTGTTGGACGGCAGACTTATACAAGGACGATGTTAAAATTGCTGAGGTATTCAATATTTTTATAAGAGGAGATAAAATCTTTACTGAGACGGGTTGGTCCAGCACCCGTTCCACTGGAAAGAACATTCGCCCGATATACTATTAAGCATAGCCGCATCAATACATTTTTCATAATTAACCCATAGGTCGTTCCCGTCAGTCCAAGTGCTGGCGGGAATGATTGTGTTTAGGCTAAGACC
>NZ_NPJL01000016.1:0-5926 GCF_002251325.1 Prevotella sp. P4-67 | reverse complement strand
GGTTTGGGGAGGGGCCTCTATCCGTAGCTGTTTTTGTACCGGCGAAAGCCGGACTTTTTGAACGGCCGTAGGCCGCTTTTTTTACCGTCGCGGCGGATGGCGTCATGCACCGCATGACGGTGGGGATGGTGGAGACGGCATGGAGGAAAACTCGTTTTCCGACGGTCGGCACCGCCATCCACGCCAAGGCGAAGCCGCCATCCGCCACACGGCTTTTTGTATTTATTTCATCACCCTCGCAGGCGCAATAAATAGTGGGAAATGAGGATATGGGTCACCTCCTTTCTTGTCTTTCTCATGGGGAAGAGTTCAATGGGCATCTCTATACCTACACCTTATTATATATATAGGCGGTGGATCAATGGAAAAGTCGCAGAAACGGTGGAGAATGTCGCGAATTGCCTCCTAATTGCACTAACTTTGAATAATTTAGGCTTCGTCTCAACAATTCAAGTTGAAAAAGCATGCGCTTTTTCTTTGAATTGTGTTCAACTTGCACTAACTTTGAATAATTTAGGCTGCGTCTCAACAATTCAAGTTGAAAAAGCATGCGCTTTTTCTTTGAATTGTGTTCAACTTGCACTAACTTTGAATAATTTAGGCTGCGTCTCAACAATTCAAGTTGAAAAAACACGCTTTTTTCTTTGAATTGTCTTCGACTTGCACTAACTTTGCAGTCAGAAAACTCATAAATACAGTAAGAATAATATGATTCTCTTCTTCAAGACTCAGAACGAGCATGTGATTGCGACTGAAATCAACCATCAGCCCAATCAGCAGGAAATCGACGAACTCAGTTGGCTTTATGGCGACGCCACCCTCATGGCGGAGCAGGCTTTGCAGGGCTTCTATGTGGGCCCACGCCGTGAAATGATTACGCCTTGGAGCACAAATGCCGTTGAGATTACCCAGAATATGAACCTCAGCGGCATTTCGCGTATAGAGGAGTTCTTCCCTGTGGCCAGCGCTGATGCCGACCACGACCCCATGCTCCAGCGTATGTACGAGGGCATAGACCAGAACGTGTTCACTGTGAACCACAAGCCCGAACCTATCAAGTACGTTGACAATCTGGAGGAATACAACGAGCAAGAAGGCCTTGCCCTCTCGCCCGAGGAGATAGAGTATCTGCACAAGATAGAAAAGCAGAACGGCCGTCCGCTCACCGACTCAGAAATCTTTGGCTTCGCCCAGATTAACTCTGAACACTGCCGTCACAAGATTTTCGGCGGCACGTTTATCATCGATGGCAAAGAGATGGAATCGAGCCTTTTTGCGATGATAAAGAAGACCACCAAGGAAAACCCCGGCAAGATATTGTCGGCATACAAGGACAATGTGGCTTTCGCCCAAGGCCCCGTGATAGAGCAGTTCGCTCCCAAGGACCAGTCTACCGCTGACTACTTCCAGGTAGAAGACATCGAGAGCGTCATCTCGCTCAAGGCCGAGACCCACAACTTCCCCACGACAGTAGAACCCTTCAACGGCGCCGCAACAGGTACCGGCGGAGAGATACGCGACCGTATGGGTGGCGGTGTAGGCTCATGGCCCATCGCCGGTACGGCTGTCTATATGACCTCTTATCCCCGTCTGACCGACGACGAGGGCAAGACCATCGCTGAGCGCGACTGGGAAGACCTGCTCCCCGTGCGCCAGTGGCTCTACCAGACCCCCGAGCAGATACTGATCAAGGCCTCCAACGGCGCATCAGACTTCGGCAACAAGTTTGGCCAACCCCTTATCACCGGCTCTGTGCTCACCTTTGAGCATGGTGGCGACGGCCAGCGTCTGGGTTATGACAAGGTGATTATGCTTGCCGGCGGCGTAGGCTACGGCAAGAAGCGCGACTGTCTGAAGGGCGAGCCCCAGAAGGGCAACAAGGTCGTAGTGGTCGGTGGCGACAACTATCGCATCGGCCTTGGTGGCGGTTCGGTTTCTTCGGTAGATACCGGACGCTACTCCAACGGTATCGAGCTCAATGCCGTACAGCGCGCCAATCCAGAGATGCAGAAGCGCGCCTATAACCTGGTGCGCGCTCTGGTCGAGGAAGACAACAACCCCGTGGTAAGTATCCACGACCACGGTTCTGCCGGCCACCTCAACTGCCTCTCCGAGTTGGTTGAAGACTGTGGTGGCGAGATAGACATGACCCGTCTGCCTATCGGCGACAAGACCCTCAGCGCCAAGGAAATCATCGCCAACGAGAGCCAGGAGCGCATGGGTCTACTCATCGACGAGAAGCATCTCGAGCATGTGCAGCGTATCGCCGAGCGCGAGCGTGCCCCGCTCTATGTAGTCGGCGAGACCACCGGCGACGCCCACTTCTCATTCGTCCAGGGCGACGGCAAGAAACCCTTCGACCTCGATGTGGCACAGATGTTCGGTCACTCTCCCAAGACCGTAATGCAGGATGAGACCGTGGTGCGCCATTATGAAGACGTTACTTATTCACAAGACAAGATAGATGAATATCTGCAGCGCGTGCTTCAGCTCGAAGCCGTGGCTTGCAAAGACTGGCTTACCAACAAGGTAGACCGATCGGTTACCGGTAAGATTGCCCGTCAGCAGTGTCAGGGCGAGATACAGCTGCCCCTCTCCGACTGTGGCGTGGTAGCCCTCGACTACCGCGGACGCAAGGGTATCGCCACCGCCTTGGGCCACGCGCCTCAGGCAGGTCTCGCCAATCCCTCTGCCAGCAGTGTGCTCTCTGTGGCAGAGGCTCTGACCAACATCGTCTGGGCTCCCCTTGCCGACGGCATGGAAAGCCTGTCGCTCAGTGCCAACTGGATGTGGCCCTGCCGTTCGCAGAAGGGCGAGGATGCACGCCTCTATCAGGCTGTTGAGGCACTCTCTGACTTCTGCTGCGCCCTCCACATCAACGTACCCACCGGCAAGGACAGCCTCTCGCTGAGCCAGCAGTACCCCAATGGCGACAAGATTATCTCTCCCGGTACCGTTATCGTTTCGGCTGGTGGCGAGGTTTCCGACGTGCGCAAGGTCGTATCGCCCGTGATGGTCAATGACAAGAACTCATCCCTCTACCATATCGACTTCAGCTTCGACACCCAGCGTCTGGGTGGCTCCGCCTTTGCGCAGAGCCTCGGCAAGGTAGGCGACGATGTGCCCACTGTATCCAATGCAGAGTACTTCGCTGACTGTTTCGAGGCTGTGCAGGAGCTCATCAACCGCGGTTGGATTATGGCTGGCCACGACATCTCTGCCGGTGGTCTCATCACCACACTGCTCGAGATGACCTTTGCCAACACCCACGGCGGTATGCACGTCAATCTCCATGACATCGCCGACGATGACATCGTGAAGCTCCTCTTCGCCGAGAACCCCGGCGTGGTTATCCAGGTGAGCGACGAGCACAAGCAGGAGCTGCGCGCCTTCCTCGAGGATGCCGGCATCGGCTATGCCAAGATTGGCTATCCCACCCCCGACAGCCGCACCATCGTCATCAAGAAAGACGACTACCAGCATACCTTCGACATCGACGCCCTTCGCGACACCTGGTATAAGACCAGCTATCTGCTCGACCGCAAACAGAGCATGAATGGTATGGCCCGCGAGCGCCGCGACAACTATAAGCACCAGCCCATCGTGATGAAGTTCAACGACGACTTCACCGGTACGCTCGCCCAGTATGGCATCAGCGCCGACCGTCGCAAGCCGTCGGGCATCAAGGCCGCCATCATCCGCGAGAAGGGAACCAATGGCGAGCGCGAAATGGCTTACTCGCTCTACTTGGCAGGCTTCGATGTGAAGGATGTCATGATGACCGACCTCATCAGTGGCCGCGAGACCCTCGAGGATATCAGCATGATTGTCTTCTGTGGCGGCTTCTCCAACTCCGACGTGCTCGGCTCTGCCAAGGGTTGGGCCGGCGCCTTCCTCTTCAACCCCAAAGCCAAGGAAGCCCTCGACAAGTTCTATGCCCGTGAGGACACGCTCTCGCTGGGTATCTGCAACGGCTGCCAGCTCATGGTCGAGCTCAACCTCATCAACCCTGAGCACGAGCAGCGTGCCCATCTGCTTCACAATGTGTCGCACAAGTTTGAGAGTGCCTTCCTCGGACTCGATATTCCCCAGAACAACAGCGTCATGTTTGGCAGCCTGAGCGGCGACAAACTCGGCATCTGGGTAGCCCATGGCGAGGGACGCTTCTCTCTGCCCGAGGGCGAGAGCGCCTACAACGTCGTGGCCAAGTACAGCTACGCCCAGTACCCCGGCAATCCCAACGGCTCCGACTACAATGTCGCTGGTATCTGTTCTGCCGACGGCCGTCATCTGGCCATGATGCCCCACCTGGAGCGAGCCATCTTCCCCTGGCAGCAGGCTTACTATCCTGCCGACCGTCGTGGCGACGAGGTCACTCCTTGGATTGAGGCCTTCGTCAATGCCCGCAAATGGATTGAGAACAAGCGATAATGGCGAATTTCTATTTAGAAGCATTCAAGACGTTTGTCAAGATTGGCGCCTTCACCCTGGGTGGAGGCTACGCCATGATACCCCTCATCGAAGCCGAAGTGGTAGAGAAGAGAGGGTGGGTGAGCAAGGACGAATTTGTCGACATGCTCGCCATCGCCCAGAGTTGTCCGGGCGTATTTGCCATCAACATCAGCGTCTTCATAGGATACAAGATGCGTAAGACAGCCGGCGCCCTCTGCACCGCATTGGGCACCGCGCTGCCTTCGTTTCTCATCATCCTTGCCATTGCCATGTGCTTCCGCCATTTCATCGACATCCCTTGGGTCTCAGCCATGTTTATGGGCATCCGTCCTGCTGTGGTAGCGCTCATAGCCGTGCCTACGTTCAATATGGCGAAGAGCACCGGCATCTGCCTTACCAACTGCTGGATACCCATTGTCAGTGCACTGCTTATCTGGGCGTTCAATGTCAACCCCATCTACGTGCTCATCGGCGCAGGCATCGGTGGTTACCTCTATGGTCGAATCATTAAACCTACAGAGTAACGATGATATTCCTGAGCCTCTTTGTCACGTTCTTCAAGATTGGCCTCTTCGGCTTTGGCGGTGGCTACGGCATGCTGTCGCTCATCCAGGCCGAGACGGTGGTCCACCACCACTGGCTCTCGTCTGCCGAGTTTACCAATGTGGTTGCCATCTCGCAGATGACGCCTGGCCCCATCGGCATCAACTCTGCCACCTACTGCGGTTTCACTGCCATGCAGAACGCGGGGTTCGACTCTGCGATGTGTGTCCTTGGCTCTGCCGTCGCCACATTCTCCCTGGTGCTGCCGTCGTTTATCCTGATGATACTCATCAGCCGCATGTTTATGAAATACATGCACACCGCGCTGGTGCAGAGCGTCTTCGCCGGACTCCGCCCCGTGGTTGTGGGCCTCTTGGCTGCCGCCACGCTCATGCTTTGCAATGGCGAGAACTTCGGCGTCATGCAGGTGTCGCCCTGGCAGTTCTGGATTAGCATCGGCCTCTTTGTCGCCACCTTCGTGGGCACCAAGATAGTCAAGGTGGGTCCCATCCAGATGATATGCCTTGCCGCCTTTGCCGGACTCATGCTGCTCTACTGACCCGCAGCCCCTCTGCCACACCCCATCACCCATAATGCACCCCCGGGGCTTGTCCCCACTTGATACAACTATACACAGACCGATGAAACAGACATTACGATTGCTGCTACTGCTGATGGCGGTCCTGCTTGCCTCCGTCTCTGGCTTTGCCGAGACGGTAGACTCTGCCGTGGCATTCGACGATGTCACCCATTGCGTGCCCAGTCATGAGCGTCGCGACCGTCTGTGGGGAGCCGACAGTCCGTCGTGCGACCGTGCAGCGCTCCTTCCCCAGCACGCCCGTTTCGGTGCGGCGCCGCGCCATGACTACGAGCCCGCCCCGCAGTCTCATCAGCCCCGCCCCACATCCCGTATCCCCGATTATTACAAGTT